>JBCDJE010000113.1:0-9749 GCA_038748185.1 Bacteroidota bacterium | reverse complement strand
TTTTTATATAAACTATAAGCTAAGCATGATTTAATATACAATAGCTCTCTCTTTTTTATACTCTTTAATAAAAGTATAATCTGTATCATATAATAGCCTTATAAAGGATGAACGTACCTCTTGAAGCCAATTTAATTTGCATGAATTGCGATTAAACGACTTTTCATACTTCTCTATAATATGAAAGACTAAAACCTTTAAACAATAAGTCAAGATTTCATGAGAAATTAAAAAATACATATACTCTGGCGAAAAAATTACATGGTAAAACACAGATTAAAAGCAATGTACTTTCGTGAAACTCGATTGTGACCTTTATTTTATTTTGTACGATTAAAAAAAAAGCCTCTGATTTTAAAGTAATACCAGTGAGAGATCGAGCCTCCTAGCAAAAATATTACCATAAATATTATTGAAATTTTTTACTGAAAATGAATTAAAAGGGTAACTAGCTGATATACAGGTATTTAATAGTTGTTATTTGGTTTTTTAAACCTTTGGTTTTCAGTTAGTTATTGAAAAATTAATACTCATACAAAAAAAGTTTTAGTGCAAAAACGATTTTTATTCTATGAATTTTTTTAGCAGATTTGCATCTACCTGAAAGATAAAATCAGTCAAGATTTCCAATAGTTTTCTAAGTACGGCAAGAAGAATAATATCTATTTTGTTGACAAACTTACATTGCAAAATTTTAATATTTTGTATCACTATTCCTTTGACTACAAAAATTAAAAAATGTGTTGAATCAGATGATAAAGAATTGTCAGGCAGTTTGGGAGAGCTGTCTTGAGATAATTAAAGAAGAGGTAACTGAACAAAGCTTTAAAACATGGTTTGATCCTATTAAAGCAGTTAAACTTCAAGAAAATGTTCTTACGATTGAAGTGCCTACTCCATTCTTCTACGAATGGCTTGAAGAGCACTATGTATATATTCTCAAGCGAGCCATAGATGCTGAATTGGGGCCAGATGGTAAGCTAGAGTATTCTATTGTAGTGGATAAGGGTGATGCAAATCATCAACCTTTTACATTAAATGTGAGAAACACTAAACCTGCAGGCAGTAGCCAAAATGTTAAAAACAATCAGGCTAATATTGTTAAACCAAAAGCTGTAAAACAAATTGGAAATCCATTTGAGCTACCAGATACGGATTTGCAAAGATTCAAGTCTCAGCTGAATGAAGTATACATATTTGACAATTACATTGAAGGAGATTGTAATAGACTCGCGCGTTCGGCAGGGCTTGCTATTGCAAAAAAACCGGGCATAACGGCATTTAATCCATTGGTAGTTTATGGAGATGTGGGTTTAGGAAAAACACATTTAGTACAAGCTGTTGGCAATGAAATAAAAGCCAGTTTTCAAGATAAACTCGTACTTTATGTAACCTCTGATCAGTTTACTACACAATTTATTGAAGCATTAAGGAATAATAATGTTCAAAACTTCACCAATTTTTATTTGAATATCGATGTGCTCATCATTGATGATATTCAGTTTTTAGCAGGAAAAGAAAAGACGCAAGAAAATTTCTTCCATATTTTTAATCGCTTACACCAGAGTGGCAGGCAAATTATTATGACCTCGGATCGGCCACCTAGAAGCTTACAAGGTTTGCAAGAAAGGCTGCTTTCTAGGTTTAAGTGGGGGCTTACCACAGATATACAAATACCTGATTATGAAACAAGGGTAGCTATCGTACAAGCAAAAATGTCTAATGAAGGGGTAGAAGTGCCAAATGAAGTGATAGAATACCTTGCCTATAATGTTGATTCAAATATAAGAGAGTTAGAAGGAGTGTTAATTTCTTTAATTGCTAATGCCTCCTTTATGAGAAAAGATATCGATTTGGAATTAGCAAAAAATACGCTACTAAATATTTTTAGAACAACAGAAAAAGAAATTACCATAGAGTTTATACAACAGGTGGTAGCTGATTATTTTAAACTTTCTGTCGAAGAGCTAAAATCAAAAACAAGGAAGAAAGATATAGCAACAGCCAGACAGATTGCTATGTATTTTTCACAACAATATACTGATATGCCTTTGAAAATGATTGGCGATCGATTTGGAGGAAGAGACCATAGCACAGTAGTACATGCTAGTAAAACAGTTATCAAGAAAAATGATAATGATGCCATTTACAGGAAAATAATTAATGAGCTCACAGAAACAATGCAGGTTAAAAAGTAGCGAAGCAAATTTTCAATAAGGATTTATTAAAAAAGAATAATATAACATAGCATAAAATAGTATTTAATTGAATTTTATATTGATACTAAGAAGCGGTCTTGGAAAGACTGCTTTTTTTGTTAGATACGACTAGTAATAAAGATTGGGAATTAATAGTTGCATTATTAAATTGCTCAACGTAGAAAAAGAAGTACTTTTATGAAGTTTTTAATATTCAATTGTTGGTTATTTTTTTTTGTAATTAGAGCAGTATACCCACAAAATGATCCGATATATCCACAACAGGTAGATACAGTAAAAAACGGACCTTGGCGCGTTTACGATGATCAAGGTAACATTTTGCTTGAAACAAATTATACCAATGGTGAAATCGATGGTGCTTGGAAGGAATATGAAAACGGGCGATTAGTACTTTCGGCTAATTTTAAAGCAGGAAAAGAGGTAGGGAGGTGGGTTGAATATTTTCCCGATGGTAAAAAAATGCTAGAAGGTAATTATAAAAATGGACTCGAAATAGGTACCTGGAAAACATATCATCAGAATGGAGAACAAGACGAAATTCAGAGTTATACAGGAGGCATACTTAATGGAAAGGCATCTGCCTACTACCCAAATGGTCAGGTGAAATATGTAAAATTTTACCTTATTGGCAAGGAAGAAGGTCCTTATGAAGAATATTATACCGATGGAAAACTAGCTGTAAAAGGGAGGTATTTTGATGCCCTGCTCGATAGTATGTGGTACTATTACTACCCTAATGGGCAGTTAGAAAAAAATGCCTTTTATTTAGCGGGAAAACTACATGGAGAAGTTACATACTACTATGACAATGGACAGCTTCAACAAAAAGAATTATGGCAAGACTCGCTTTTAATGAAAGTGAGTGATTTTTTCCTTGAAAATGGGAAAAAGCTTAAAGGAGGTAACCTGAAAAAAGGAACAGGGATACGTTTACTGTATAATGAATTCGGTAATCTTGAAAGTGAGATTCGTTTGCAACAAGGTAAACAGCAAGGTATAAGTGTCTTTTATGATAGTCTTGGTAATAAAGAGGCAGAAGTAAATTTTGAAAATGGTATTGAGAATGGTTTATTCACCGATTTTAGATCCAATGGAAGTATAGAAGCCCGGGGTAATTATCTTTCTGGTGTTATAGAGGGAAATTATTTTGAATATGGTGAAGATACCAGTGTTGTTCTTGTAAAAGGGTTTTATAAAAATAATGCACCTGATAGTATTTGGGCTTTTTACAATGAAGCTGCTTATTTACAAGAATTAGGTTTTTTTGAAAATGGCTACAGGCACGATTACTGGGAAGAGTACGATCAGTATGGCAACTTAGAAGCTGAAGGATTTTATTACTATGGTGCTAAAGACAGCATCTGGCAAGTCTATTATCCATCAGGTGAGATTTATACATTGGGAGAATATATTGATGGAAAAAGAGAAGGCGTGTGGCAGTATTTCAACGAAGATAAAACTCTTTCTGCCTTAGTAACTTTTACCTCCGGCAAAGAACAAGGCATCAAAAAACTGTTCAAAACAACTCCTGCAGGTGATCTTTACGAATATGCCGAAGGGCTTATGGAAAACGATAATGAAAGTGGTATTTGGAAAACATATTATCCCGATGGTTCAATTGAAAGTATTGGTAAATACGAAGACGGACTTGAAGAAGGTGAGTGGCAATATTTCCACGCTGATAGAACAAGTATGAAAAAAGAATTTTGGCAAGCCGGAACGCTGCAACGTATAAGTATTTTTACCGACGTTAAAGGAAAAAAACGTAGCACTGGGAATCTAATTGCAGGTAACGGGTTGAGGCTTATGTATTATCCCGGTGGTTCAAAACGCGCTGAAGGAAATTACAAAGAGGGCTTACTGGAAGGCTATTGGAAATATTTCTATCCCAAAGGCAAAACTGAAAGTGAAGGTAATTTTAAAAAAGGAGTAAAAGAAGGGCAATGGAAATATTATCATAAAAATGGAAGACCTGAAGCGGTAGGAAATTATGTGAATGATGAGATGGTAGGTGAATGGAAATTTTTTAACGAAAAAGGAAAATTTAGAAATAGTGAAGATTTTGGCGACTATCTGGGTGAAAATAATAACTTAGACCGAGAATATTAGATATAGGAACTTTCAAATTTTATATCTTACAGATAAGTGTATTATTTTGTGTTTGGCAATTAGAATTTTTGTAGAAGAATGAGAAAGAACCTCTCCCGAATATTTCGGATAAACCAAGATGAAACTTGGTTTGTACAGTCTTTCTTTTTTCATCATTTTTTCCAAGGTTATGGGTTGGCAGTATTTTTTATTACCGCTTCAGTAATCTTTCTAGCTCGTTTTTCAGCACAAAACCTTCCTTTAGTCTATGTGCTTTCAGCATTGTTTATGTTGTTAGGTGGGCAGCTATACAGCAATTTACAACATATTATCTCTCTTGAAAGGCTCATGCAGAGTATCGTATTTCTAATTGCTGGATCAGTAATAGTCTTTCTTGGAGGTATTGGTGATTATGACTTTATATGGTTTGTATTTTTATTGGTAATATGGTACAGAGTTATTTATTTGTTTTCCAATTTCGAGTCTTGGGCACTGGCAGCTATCCTTTTTCAGGCAAGATCGACCAAGCGGAATCTGAGCTGGCTTACTATTGGCGATTTACCGGGGATGATCGTAGGTTATTTCTCTGTTCCTGTGCTACTCCATTGGATTGATACGCAACAATTATTGTTATTAAGTGCTTTAGCTTTTATTGCCTCTTTGTTTTTTTTAAGGAGGATTATCAAGAAAGAAGCTTACACGAAGATATATGAAGAGAATACAGAAAGTAGGAGCGAAGTTTTAAAAGCAGGACCAGCTATTGGGCGATTTTTCAGTAACCGTTCGATATTGGTTTTATCACTTCTCACCTTATTGGTGATT
Organism: Bacteroidota bacterium; assembly: GCA_038748185.1. Taxonomy (GTDB): domain Bacteria; phylum Bacteroidota; class Bacteroidia; order Cytophagales; family Flammeovirgaceae; genus Chondrinema. The sequence continues at coordinate 4,620 of JBCDJE010000113.1, read as the reverse complement.
ATGTTAACCATTTGGCTTGATTTTGCCCTACTTAATAATCTTCAACACTATTTTAATACAGAGAAATCACTTGCTTGGTGTTTAGGGGTATTATTTGGAGTTATTAGCTTACTTTCCTTTGTTGCTAAAATGATCTTTTCCAGAAGGCTAATTAGTGAAATAGGGATTAAAAGATCATTGTTTGTGCTTCCTCTAATTATGTTAGTACTAGCCGTTTTATTATTTTTTCCCAGTGCCCTCCCAATGTTTGAGCGCTATGCTTACATGCCTCATTTCATTATTTTAACTTTGATATTTACGTCTTTGCGCTATGCTTTACAGCGTCCTGTTTTTCTCACACTGCTGCAACCTTTGGTTTCTCGTTTTCGATTCCAAGGCTATAACTTAATGAAAGGTTTTGTAGAGCCTGCATCTGTAGGAATAGCAGGTGGTGTTTTATTACTGCTTGGCAAGTGGGATATTTCATTAGATAATAACTTGATAAGCTGGCTAATTAATGGTGTGGCATTTACATGGTTTATTAATATAGTTGTGTATAACAGAAACTATATTGGTATTCTTAAAACCGCAGTAGATGTTAGAGCAATAAAAGGTTCTGAGTTAGTAATACGTGATAAAAAAATCCTAGAAATTCTAGAATCTAAGTTAGAGCACGGCCAATCAGAAGAAGTAATTTATACCATGGAGTTTTTGCAAAAGTTTGATATGGATAATTTGCACGAGAAGCTTCATGCTATTATTAAACATCCTTCAGAAGAAGTCAGGATTCATGCACTAAAAAAAATAGAAACGCTGGAACTAAAAGATTTTGAACCAGAAATATTAGCTATTATTGAGAGTGAAAACTCTCCTAATGTAAAAGCTGCTGCTATTAGGGCAATCTGTTCTTTAAATCATTCTTTGGTTGGTCAAGTAAAACAATTAGCAAATCACGAAGAAGAAGCCATTTGTAGAGCAGTACTAAGCTCCATGTACCAATACGGTACTGATGAAGAGAAAGCACAAGCTGACCAAGCTATTTGCGGTTTTGCCAGCTCTAAGTTATTGCAAGAGAACCAATTGGCGATTAGTATTATTGGGGAACTGCAAGATAAGAAATACGCTCAAATAATCATGGAGTTTCTAGAAGATGAGCGAGGAGAGGTTGTAAAGTATGCAATTAATGCAGCAGGAAAATTACAAGATGAAGCATTTATACCAAAGCTGTTAAAAATGGTAGAACGCACAACTTTTCATAATGAAGTGTTGCGTACTTTAGGTTTCTACAAAGAAAAGTCGATCCCTTTTTTAAAAGAAGTGTTTGGTGAAGCCAATAGCTCCAGAGATTTTTATTATTTAAGATTGTGTAGGCTTTGTGGTAAAATAGGTGGCGAAAAAGCTTTTGAAGTACTATGGTGGGTTACGGGTTACGAGTGGATTGAACTTCAGTCTGAAGCATTTATAGCACTACAAACAGCAGGTTATAAAGCGGAAGATCGCGATCAGATTTACTATGTAACCGATAGGATGGAAAGTTTATTTAAACGCTTATTCTGGTTGTATAACGCATTGGCATTGCTACATAGTAAACCGGGGTTTGCTTTATTAGAAGATGCTTTAGATAAGGAGTTAGCACTTAGGATACAACATGTTAAGATTCTTATCTCATTTTTATTTGCCAAAGATCAAACAAAATATAAAGCGATTATTAGGGCAATGGCCTCAATTGAAAAAGCCGAAAAGCTAAATGCACTAGAAGTTTTAAAAACAATGCTTCCCAGCTCTACAGTTGAAAAAATTTCTATCTTATTAAGTAGTATTATACTTTCTGAGAAAATTTCTCACCTTTCAAGGTTTTACAATAACAGCCTCTTAGATGAAATTACAGTTGTATTAACCATATTACAAGGCAATAATAAGAGAAGCCGTTTTACTAGGTGGACGCAAGCTACTGCATTATATTCTTTATCAGGGTCGTTTTACCCCAGTATGTTAAAAGCCTTTCTCCCATATTTAACAGGAGATGACCCACTGCTTAAACAGGCGGCATTTCACACGATAAAAGAGTTTTGCCAAGATCGCTTATTTACTTATGAAGAAATATTTGCCGACTTAATCCCAGATGAAAATATTGCTAAAATCACAAAATATATGAAGGAAGAAGATGAAATTTTACTAGAGATAGAAAAAATAATTGTATTGAAAAGTACTAGTATTTTTTCAGAAACACCCGAAAGTGTACTATCGGATATTGCTTCAATTTTAGTAGAAGAAAGTATTTCAGAAGGAGATGTGATATTTAGAAAAGGTGATCCCGGCGATTGTATGTATATCATTTATGAAGGTCAAGTAAAAATTCATATAGGAGAATACCTGTTAAATACACTTATTAACCGCGATTTTTTTGGCGATTTAGGATTGCTTGACTCTAACCCACGATCCGCTACTGCAACTGCTGAAAAAGATACTTTATTACTAAGATTAGACCAAGATGCTTTCTACGATTTAATGGCACAGAGACCCGAAGTAGCCCGCGGGATTGTGCATGTATTATGTAACCGTATAAGAGCGCAAGATGTGCTCATTACTGATATGCGCAATAAATACCAAGATAGTGTTGGCATTGAGAGTCATTAATTAAGCTGGTATTCTCTCCTTATCATTTTTACTTAAATTGTATTATTATGAGTTTGTGCTTTCTTCTGGTTTTTTAAGAAAAGGATAAATAAAATTATTCCAACTGTAATTAAACACAGTTGGAATAGATAGTACAACTAATTTGAAGAAAATATTATGAGTGAGGTAATTTTTCTACCTCATCAAAGAGGTGTATTTTCTCACAAATTCTTTACTGTAAAAGGCCAGCCTGTAAATTGTGCCGCATTAGGTTGGGTGACATCCGCTTCGCGCGGCCAGCACTCAAAAGTAACATCTTTATTAGCTTTGTTAAAACGTATTAAACCATAGCCTGCTCCACTCGAAGGGCTATCGGGGTTTACATAAGCATACACCGAGATTTTGTTATTGAATCCATCTAAGAAATTTCCTGACCAAGGAAGCGCTGCTGTTAGTGGCTTTTCGTTAATTTCTTTTTCGGTTGGCCACCACCAACGGCTGTAATAATTATTCACAATTGCTGGAACCACAAATGCCCAAGGACCGTCTTGGTATGCTTCAATGCCATGCTTAATAATGGTGGCGAGGTGTTGATCGCCGGCAATATGAACGGCATTCGCCTTTTTAATCAGTTCAAGTGCTTTTCTCCTTCCAGTTTGTGGCCAACCATTAGAATCCATATCGGCATGGAGACGATTATCTTGTGAACCATGTAGGTGAGCACCACCACAAAAACCTGTTTGTGAGAGCACCGCTTTTAGGGCTATATTATCTTGCTTGGTAGACCAGTCTTCGAGGAAAGCGAGTTGCCTGTCGCCAAGTAACTTTAGTCCTTCTACATCTACAGATGCTGGGTCGTAATCTGGGTTGCGGATATGATCAGGTCGAGGGCCTTGTTGAGGAATTTTATCTTTTGGTCCTGACTTAAACTTTCTGTCTTCTACAATCGCGAAATCAATCCCACCTACAATTAAATTGGTATAATAAACGCCGATACCTTGTTCTATAGGAGTTGGGTCGTAAGGGTCAGGGAGATGAGCTGTTTGAGCACGTTCTACCATTTTCACATACTCATGATGGAAAAAATAGCCTCCATCATCGCCTTGACGCCTACTGGCAATTTTGCCTCCTTCTCCCCAAAGGTTTCCCTGCCCAATATCATGGTCATCGGGAATGGTAATGCAAGGACGGTTTTTGAATAGCTCACGAAATTGCAAGCCGAATTTTAGCCAAGCAGCTGTATGTTCTGTATGGTCGTAAGACTGATCGCCAGCAAAGAACAGCAAATCGGGGTCTTGATGGTTTACATTACGGATATAATTTTCTCGCATCCCCCTATCTTTATTTGAGTTACAAGAAAATGCAGCTAATGAAATTTCATCTTTATCTACAGGGTCTTTTCTGATTAAGCCTTCAAACGAAGCTTGTTCTCCATGTAGAAGTCGATAGGGAATATCTTTAAATATATCCCAGTTCTCAACTCTGAATAAAGCAGACCAACCTATATCGTTTACTTCTTGTTTTTGAATTTCTTTCCAAGTATCTCCTTCTTTAATCTCCAACCTTACTTCCCTTGTTTCATTAGGATATAAAGGGTAGAGTTGAGCTGATAATTTTAATGTATTATTTGCTGTAGTGTAAATGCCAAAAGCTACTACTTGATCTCTTGCTACTTTCAAGTCAATAATGGGAGTTGTTGCTCTATTCCACCAATCGTTAATAGCCAGTGTATCTAAACCTTCAAAAGGGGCTTTTACTGGTACATCGGCTAAGGTAAATGTTTTTTCTTCTGGTTTCTCTTGTTGACAAGCAAGTAAAAAAGAAATAGTGAAAAGTAAGGCAAAAAATGTTTTCATCGCTTTTGTTTCAGTTTTGAGTAATTAGCGATTAAAGATAATGTAAGGAAATGGAATTCCTATTGAATAAAATGCTAAAATTAGGTGGATTTATAATAAAGCTGTATTTTATACTTTTTAAGTCTTACTTTTCCTTACAATCTTCTGTTCTACGAGTGTCAATAATCTG
>JBCDJE010000112.1:0-9755 GCA_038748185.1 Bacteroidota bacterium | reverse complement strand
CTTTTTTGGTACTCTTTCTAAGTCCTAAATTTAGCGGAATACAGTTCATCATATTTGCGCCAATATTTTCCTTCTTTTTTAGCCATTTCTTGTTATTAACAAAAAGAAAGATCATTGCTGAAGTACAATTCCTAATTGTTAGCATAATTATGCTTGGTATAGGCTACTACCAATATTTTTCAATAGAAAAGAAAGGTAATTTCTATGAAAAAATTACTTTAAACCATAAGGTGTATACTAAAAACGAAAGAATAATGGTACTAGGTAACCAGCTCGCTGCTTATAAGAACAATACCATAGCTACTCCCTTTTTAAACTGGAAAATAACAAGAAACTACTTTGGAAATTTAGATGAGTATTCTGTAATTGTTAACCTAAAAAACAGTATTCTAACTGATAAGCCCACTTTTATTTTAGACTATAGTACTGATAATACAGCAAAAAAAATATTTGAAAGAATGCCTTTCTTAAAAACCCACTACCAAATAGTGAGCAGTGAGCCACATAGTATTTATAAGATTATTGAGTCTGAAAAAGGAACATCAGCAATTAATGCATTACCGAAAAAGAATTAATACTTTTTCCTTCTTCTCGAATTATGCTTCTTCATCTTATTTTTTGATTTTTTAATTTTTGGCACCCATGTTTGTCCTACAGGTCTCTGCCGCTCTAAGCTTGATTTACAAGATACACCAACAGAAGTGAAAAATAAGAAGCAGAGTAAATATATAATGTTTGTCTTCATGGTAATATATAGTTTTTTCAGCAGGTTTGTTCTAAAGAAATTCACTTATAAAAGAGTTAAAACTGCTAAAAGTGAAAAGTACTTACCTTAAACAAAATTTTACTAATTAAATTTTTGAAATTAGCTCAACAAATATTCCATCTTTCCTCTAAGTTAAATGTAAAAACTTGCTTTTGTCTTTTATAAAGTGAGACAAAGGATCATTGACGAATTGTAGATCAAATATCTTCCATAATTATTTTCATAATCAGCAGTTGGCTAAGACTGAATAGAAGTTTTCTCCGTTAGCTTTCTAGTTAAACTTCATTCGGTGAAATGAAAGGATTTTTTTTATTTTTTTTATTTAACCTGTCATTTTTTTCGCTACTCGCTCAAGACGCTCCCAAATACAGTAATGAATTTCTGGCAATAGGTGTTGGTGGTAGAGCTTTGGCAATGGCAAATACCCAAGTTGCTGTAGTAGATGATGCAACAGCAGGCTATTGGAATCCGGCAGGTTTACTTAACATCAAAGAAAAGTATGCTTTTTCATTAATGCACGCTTCATACTTTGCAGGTATTGCTAATTACGATTATGCTAGTTTTGCTACTCCTGTAGATAGTAAAAGTCATATCGGAGTTTCACTTATCAGGTTTGCTGTTGACGATATACCTGACACTCGCTTTTTGTTTGATGCAGATGGCACACTTAATTACAACAATATTCGCTCATTTTCGGCAGCAGATTATGCCCTTATGTTTTCTTATGCCCGCAGGTCTTTACTTATAAAAGGCTTAAAGCTTGGGGCAAACTTTAAAGTTATTCACCGCAATGTTGGCATTTTTGCGAATGCATGGGGTTTTGGTCTTGACATTGGTGCACAGCTAAGCCGCAAAAATTGGCATTTTGGTATTACCGCTAGAGATATTACCGGAACATATAACACTTGGTACTTTAACCCAGAGACTTTTTTCGATGTATTTAGCCAAACAGGTAATACAATACCTAATAACTCTGTAGAAATTACCCTCCCTCGTTTACTTACTGATGTTGCTTATAAAAAAAATTTTGGTGATAGATTACTGTTTTTGTTAACTGCAGGTTTAGATATCACATTTGACGGCAAAAGAAATACACTTATCAAATCTGAATTATTTTCTGCTGACCCTCGTGCAGGTGTGGAGCTTGGTTATAAAGAAGTAGTATTTATTAGAGGTGGAGTCGGAAACTTTCAACAAGTAAAAGACTTCAACGGTAGTTTTTCCTATACGTTTCAGCCTAATTTTGGTGTAGGAATCAAGATTAAAAAAATAAGCATAGACTACGCCCTAACCGATATTGGCGATCAGTCAGCAGCGCTTTATTCTAACATTTTTTCTGTGAAAGTAGCCATGGGTAAATCAAAGTATGCTACGCCAAGACTTCAGCAAAATGAATAGCAAAAAGTTTTTTTTTATCTTTTTTTACTTTTTTTCGCACTATCAATCCTTTGCTCAGCTTAATAATTCTTGGATCAATTTTAACCAAGAATATTTTAAAGTTGCTGTGAGCGAAGAAGGCATTTACCGCATTACTTTTAATGAACTATTACAAGTAGGCTTTCCTGTTAGTACGATAAACCCTCAAAATTTACAACTATTTTACAAAGGAGAAGAAAGAGCAATTTTTGTTTTCGGTGAAGCAGATGGAGTATTCAATACCAATGATTATATAGAATTTTATGGTACTCGCAACGATGGAGCATTAGACGCTACCATGTACGATACACCACTTAATCAGACAAATCCTTATGTAAGCCTCTATACACACCAAACATTTTATTATCTCACTTTTACACTTGACGAAACGCTTGGGAAAAGAACTACTGTCTTTGACGGAACAACTGGTATAGGTAATCCTGTAACTCAACACACAGCTACTGAATTGATTGATTTTTCGTTTGATCAATCTCAAACACGAGGATTAGAACAATTTTTTAGCAGTGGTGCACTATATCCTGTTTTCTTCCAATCAATTTCAAATCAAGGTACGTTATTATCAGGTTTTACTGATCAGGGGAAAGGTTTTACTGATCTTTTCGCTGGGGGAAATACTTTTAAACGCTACAAAGTTCCTATAGAAAACTATACTGGAGTAAATATTTTTCCTAAACTAGAAGTAAAAATAACCGGTCGCTCGAACACACGCCATAATGTAAGTATTTTAGCAGGTCAAAATCAAGGAGCGTTGAGAGAAGTAGGCAACTTCGATTTCCGTAACTATGAAAATGTACTTCTCAATGAAGCCCTCAACTTTAATGAATTACCACTCAGTAACGACACTTTTTATGTTGCTTATCAAATAAATCCCATCTCTACCTCAGTAAATGAGATCGTTTCTCTTTCAAGTATAAAACTTACTTATCCGCAAGCATTGGCTATGGGGAGTAAAACAAATAAACATTTTTCAGTTCCTCGAAGTAATGACGCCCTGAGAACAATTACTATAACAGGAGTTACACCAAGTATGCGGGTATTTAATCTTTCCGACCCAAACAATATGCAAGAACTAAGGGGAAACCTCACCGCAGATAATAACTTTATAGCAAATATTCCCGGCAATAATCAAAACATTGAACTTTATGTAAGTCCGGATATAAGAAATATTGATGAAATCGTACAGGCGAGTATTAGCCCAATTAATTTTAATAATACTGAATATATTATTGTAACTCACAAAGATTTAATGCGTTCAGCAGGTGGTGAGGATGATATTATTGCAGCTTATGCCAATTACCGAGCTTCTGCACAAGGAGGCAGTTATAATGTGCTCACAGTGGACGTTGAAAATCTTTACAACCAATTCACTTTTGGTGAAGTGAGCCCTGTTGCTATCAGAAGGTTTGCAGAAACGCTTTTACAAAGAGGAAATCCGGAGTTTCTTTTTTTTATTGGTAAAGGGCTTTCCTTTAATTATAACTTTGAAAAAAATAAACCTGCTAGCCTTAGCTGGTCCACTCCAAGTCTAATTCCATGTTATGGAGAACCCTGTTCTGATAATTTGTTTACAGCCGGTTTTAAAGATACTTTTTTAGAGCCAGCGATTGCAACCGGTCGACTGCCTGCGTCCACTCCTGAGCAGGTTTTCAGTTATCTCAACAAAATAAAAGAACATGAATCTTTTGAAAATGATGCATTATGGAAAAAACAATTCTTACATCTCAGTGGTGGTCGTACAGCTTCTGAGCATAGAATCCTCTCACAAAATGTTCGGGACCTCGCCGATTATGTCCGAGAAGAGCACTTAGGCGCAAAAGTTTTTTTTAAAGCAAAAGAGACTACGAACACAACTGAGTTTATCGATATTTCAGATGAGGTAAATAAAGGACTAAGTATGATGACATTCTTTGGGCATTCTTCATTAACCTTACTTGATCTTGAATTCGGCTTTGTAAGTAACCCTATAAGAGGTTTTGAAAACAAAGCTCGCTATCCATTTCTTTTTATGATGGGTTGTAATGTGGGAAATGTATTCACTAATACTCGCTCTATTGGAGAAGATTGGATACTCACTCCTGACAAAGGAGCAATTGGTTTTTTGGCACATACCTATCTTGCATTTGCAGATACACAGGAAAGATATGCCGATGAAATGTATAAATTATTTTTTAGTGAGCCTGAAATGATTAATGAACCCATTGGGAAGATCATTCAGCAAGCCACCAAAAAGTATATTGAGAATAATGCTAATAATCGCAGAGATTGGTCTAATGCACAGCAGTTTGTGCTCTCATGTGACCCTGCAGTTAAAATTTTCAATTTTGATAAACCTGACTATCATATAGATGCTGAAGCTCTCTATCCTCAATCTTTCGATATTACTGCTGAAATCGATAGCCAAACAGATTCTTTCCAGATAGCCTTAGCTGTTTCTAATTTTGGATTAGCTATTAAAGATACCTTTGAAGTTTCAGTAAGAAGAACTTTCCCAAATGGCAATATAAAAGAATATCTGCCACAAAATTATACTACCGTATTGTTTAAAGACACCTTATTTTTTACTATACAGGTTACAGAAGCAGATAAATTAATAGGTGGAGGAAATAACTTCTTTGAGGTAACTGTTGACGCTGCTGCTCAAATAGAAGAAATGGATGAGTTAAATAATACAGCTACACTCGAGTTGTTTTTAAAACCTAAAAGAATGTTGGTTATAGCACCTGCCGAATTTGGTATTGTAAGCAAACAACCTGTTAAAATGTTTGCTCAAAATACTGAAGAAAACCCACGAGATCAGAATTATTTATTCCAAATAGATACTACTGCTTTTTTTAATAGCCCAGCATTAAGGGATACATCTGTTATTGCAGGACTTACTCCTTTTTGGGAAACTACACTTTTAACTGATAACCAAACTGATAGTCTAGTATATTATTGGCGAGTTCGTCCTGCTGAAAGTACTGAAACAGATTGGTCAACTAGTTCTTTTGTTTACATTAAAAATAGCCCTAATGGTTGGTCGCAAAGTCATCCACAACAATTTTCAAGTAATAGTACACAAAATATTATCATTAATGAGTTAAACGGTAACTTGTCATTTGAGCAAAAAGATATAATCCTTAAAGTACAAGCAGTAGGTGGTAGTGCAGATAACCCTTTAGACTATTCTATTTTTATGAATGATTTTAGAGTTGCTGCATTAGGTATTTGTGATAGAAATGTAATTATCTCGGTAGCTATAGATCAATTCACAGGTATTCCTTATATTATTCCCATATTTCCACATTTGCGTTGTGGCTTTGGAGAAAGAGGGGATGCTTATAGATTGCTAGATAATGACCTGCGGAACTTTAATGCCATGAGCATTTATATGGACTTTATTAATGAAGGCGACTACGTATTATTAGTAGCGGCTGGAAATGTGAATTTTGATAATTTCACAGGAGAAAACTATGCTGGATTTGCACAAATAGGTATTGATGCAGATAGGCTACTAAACACACTTACAACGGGTGATCCTTATATTGCATTTGGGAGGAAGGGGACTACCCCCGGTTCTGCCCAGGAGGTTTTCCCACGATATACAGCGCTCACTCCTTCAAATCAGCAAATAATTACCGGAGAGTTTGCGATAGACCTCAATACTTTAAGTGGTAATTTTAACAGTCCAAGAATTGGTCCTGCTAGTAACTGGACTTCTTTCTTTCAACTCACAGGTGAAAAAGACCAAGTAACAGAATTGGCAAATGTTGATGTAATAGGTGTAAAAATAAGAGGAGAAGAAACTGTGTTACGTTCGGAAATAGAAGCGAGTTTAACCGATCTCTCTTTCATTGATTCCGATACATTCCCTTATCTCAGATTGAGATCAAACTTTAGGGATACGCTAGCCGGCACCCCTGTTCAATTAAAAGACTGGAAAGTAATTTACGATGCTGTGCCCGAGGGAATACTCTTTAAAAATACGCAGCAATCTGCAAGACAAGGCAACATTGCTGAAGGAGACTCTGTACAATTCCAATATTATTTTAGTAATGTTTCAGGTACATCTTTCGAAGATTCGCTAGTAGTGTCTTACGATGTAATAAATCAAAATACTAATCAGCGCATTACTCGCTACGATACATTGGGGACATTAGCGGCAAACGACTCTGTTAGTTTTTCCATCAAAGTACCAACAAAAGGTATTGCTGGTACAAATACTCTTAATGTATTTGTCAACCCTCGTTTACTCCCTGAGCAGATTTATGAAAACAATATCCAGGAAGAACAATTTATAGTAAGTGCTGATACGATCAATCCCCTGCTAGATGTACTTTTTGATGGGATAAGAATTATGGATGGAGATATTGTAGCACCTAGCCCTCTAATTAGCATAAATATTAAAGATGAGAATCGTTTTCTTATAAAAAATGACACATCAGGCATTGAAATATTCCTAAACGAATGCGATAGTTGCACTTTTAGAAAAATTGCGCTTAATAGTCCAAACATAAACTGGGTATCAGATGAAAAAAATAATTTCCAGCTATTTTATCAACCCGAACAACTTGCTGATGGAAGGTACACATTAATGGTTCAAGGTACTGACGACTCGGGAAATGCTGCTGGTATTGACCCTTATAGTATCCGCTTTGAAGTAATCAACGAAGCAAGAGTAAGTAATTTTTATCCTTATCCTAATCCTTTTTCAGATAGAGTACGGTTTGTATTCACACTTACTGGTAGTGAAATACCATCGGGTATCAAAATACAAATTATGACGGTTTCGGGGAGAGTTGTAAGAGAAATTACCCAAGATGAGTTAGGGCCTATTAGAATTGGAAACAACCTAACGGAATATGCTTGGAATGGGAAAGATGAATTTGGTGACCAGCTCGCTAATGGGGTGTATTTATATCGAGTTCTTTTCCAGTCTAATGATCCGCTAAAACCAATTGAAACTGCTGCAGATCACATGTTTAAAAATGGATACGGGAAGATGTATCTTATGCGATAGATTCTCCTGCTAGCCAACTATTTCATTACAATTTTTAATTGTTCTTTACGCATCAATACCATATTGTTTGAGTTTATTGTAAAGTGTTTTTCTATCGATATTTAGAATTCGGGCAGCTTTAGACTTATTATACTTTACTTGTTCAAGTGTTCTTATAATAGTTGCTTTTTCATTTATCTCAATCATTTCTTTGAGATTACTTGTTGCATGAGATGCACCTGTAATTTGCTCACTTTGTGTAGTTGAAACTATTACTGGGTTAGTAATTTCTTCTGGTAGTGTTTCAGGCTCAACTGCCTCCCCTGTACTTAGTAGAACAGCCCTTCTTACAATATTTTTAAACTCTCTAAGGTTTCCAGGCCAATTATATTCCATAAAGTATTGTATTACTTTATCAGAAAATTTTTTTACCTCCTTATCTAATTCGTGATTAGACTGTTGCAAAAAGTGCTCGGCAAATATGCTGATATCTTCCTTTCGCTCTCTAAGTGGTGGTACTTTAATTTTAAACTCATTCAATCTATGATATAAATCTTCTCTAAAGTCCCCCCTTTTTGCAGCTTCTGCAAGATCTTCATTTGTAGCCGTAATAATTCTTACATCAACCGCTTCATCTTTATTACTACCAATTTTACGTACCATTCCTTCTTGGATCGCCCTGAGTAGTTTTACTTGCACCTCATAAGACAAGTTCCCTATTTCGTCGAGAAAAAGTGTACCACCATTTGCTGCTTGAAACTGCCCAACTTTATCAGTTACTGCACCAGTAAATGCTCCTTTTAAATGGCCAAAAAGCTCACTTCCTGCCAATTCTTCCGAAAGTGCCCCACAATCTATGGCTACAAAAGGCTTAGCAGCACGTTTACTTTTTTGATGTATCATACGAGAAACGTATTCTTTCCCTGTACCACTTTCTCCCAAAATAATTACTGATAAATTAGTGGGGGCTACAAGGTCAATATATTTCATTATCTCAGCCGATTCCTTAGAAGTTCCCTCTATAAACTTAATTGTATTCTTTCCAGAAACTTTCTCTTCAGGCTGACCGGCTTTACTAGCATCTGCCTTTGGAACATTACTAACTTCTACTTTTTGGTTAAGTGCTTGATTAATGAGTAAAAGTGTTTCATCAGGATTGATGGGTTTTACTAAATATTCAAATGCACCCATTTGTATCGCTTTTACTGCAATACGGATATTGGCATAACTTGTCATTAAAATGACTGGTATAGGGCTGTGTTTTTGTCTAATCGCTTTTAATAAATCAAGCCCATCCATATCAGGTAAGCGAAAGTCGAGTAGTGCTAAGTCGAACTTCTGATGGTTCATTTGCTCTAAACAACTCTTGCCTGTTAGTACTTCTGTTACATCAAAGCCTTGTTTTTCCAGAAATTTTTTAACCATTAATCCAAATGAAGGATCATCATCTACTATGAGAATACGTGGCATAATTTATATTTCATTACCAGACAACCAAGATAACGAAAAGGAATAAAAGGAAAGAAGTTAAGGGAAAAAATAAGCAAAAAAATAACAAGCTGAAATAGTCGAAAAAATGATTGGATTCAATTGACTTTACTTTGCTAATTAAGTTAGTGTAATAAAAAGGAGCCGAAAATAATTTCGGCTCTTTTTCAGCTGGTTGATTGTATGGAGCTTATTTACATTCTACATTTCCAAATACATAATTATGTATTGTGGAACAACTTATAATTTGTCAAAAGTGTGCCGCAAATAAATATTAATTGAAAAAATAGGAATGAAGGCTTATAAGACTAAATTTGAAAAAATCTAATATTTCTCTTAGAGCTAGAGAATGAGTAAGGTGGTAACAATTTGTGGAATTTTTCTACAAGTTGAACTAAAAAAGACTGTCTTTCAACAGTCTTTTACACTTAAAATCGGCAACTTAAATTTTATGAAATCAAAATTTTATTTTACTTTAAGCTTATTCTTACACCTGCCATTATCACCAATTGATCAAAATCTGTGATAACGTATTTCAATTGTCCGAAAGGAACAAAGCTTTCAGAAACATTAAAGTCTGCCCCTGCTCCGAGGTTTAAGCCAAAATCTGTATCTGTTGTTTTTCTACTAATTTCATCTCCAAAAAATTCTTCTAGAACATCATTTTCAGATTTGAGATTGCTAATATTAATACCTGCTAAAGCATAAGGGCTTATTACATCATTCTCAATATCAAAATAGTAATTGGCATTTAGATTAATCGTCCAGATAGATCTTTTTCTTTCATAAATATTAGTAATTTCCTCTTTTTGAGGAAAAAAGAAATTCAAACCAACTTGCCCAGCAATATTATCATTTATAAAATACTGCCCGTTTAATCCTATACCTAACTGCTCTATTTCTGATCCAAAAAGCAATCCGCTTCCGGCAGTAATAGAACCTTGCCCTTGTGCAAATGCCATTTGAGAAATAAATAGGAAAGAAATGATCGATAGAAAAAGTTTGTTTTTCATAATACTTAGTATTTCAGTTAAACAATTAAATTATTTTAATAAGATATGATTGCTAATCTTTAATTTGAGAATT
>JBCDJE010000111.1:0-9768 GCA_038748185.1 Bacteroidota bacterium | reverse complement strand
GCATAATATTCCTACATTTAGATAATAATACTGTTATTTTATTGTATGCCAAAAATAATATTCCTACATTTAGATAATAATATACTTGTACAATGAAAAATTTTCAATTAGGTGAGTTTGAAGAAATAGTTATCCTTACTATAGGCATCTTAAACAACGCAGCTTACAGCGTAATAATAAAAAATGAAATTGAGTCTAGGTTATCCCGAACTGTAAGCATGGGTGCACTTCACACCGCACTTAAAAGACTGGAAGATAAAGGCTATTTAAAATCCTTTGCAGGAGAGGCGACGGCAGAGAGAGCAGGAAGACCCAAACGATATTTTGAAATAACCGCACTAGGAAAAAAAGCCATATTACATACAAAAGCTACCCGTGATGCACTATGGCTTGCTATACCAAAGACCGTTTTCCAAATCTCTTTAGAAGGAATATAATGAGTAAGTTATTAAAATCTCCACCTAAAATTTTTCTTCGCTTTTTTCGCCTGTACTGTCATCCACAAATGCAGGATTATATTGAAGGAGACCTGATGGAAGTATATTATGAGCGGTTGGAGAAAGTGGGAAAGCGGAAAGCAGATATAAAATTTATTATTGATGTAATCCTGCTTTTTAGACCGGGGATTATAAAGCCTTTTGAAGGAATTAACACTGTAAACCATTATGATATGATACGCAACTACTTTAAAATAGCTATCCGAAGTTTCCTTAGGAAAAAAGTTTATTCCACTATTAATATTCTAGGTCTATCCATAGGAATAGCATGCTGTCTCATCATCTTTGAATATGTGACTTTTGAGTATAGTTTTGATACTTTCCATGAAAAGACAGCTAATCTTTATCGGGTCAATCAAACTACGGTAAGAAGTGGAGGAGCTCCAAGAACCAGAGGAAAAACCGGTTGGGGCGTAGGACCAGCATTGGCAGAAGAAGTACCGGAAGTTGTTCAGTCTGTACGGTTACATCCCGAAGAAGGAAATATCATTGTTTCCAACCCTTTGGATCCGAATAAGACATTCAAAGAAGTCAATATATTTTATACCGATTCCAATTTTTTTGAGCTATTTACCTTTCCGCTTATTTTAGGTAATCCGAAGAAAGCATTAGCAGAACCAGAGACGATCATACTCTCTGAATCAGCTGCAAAAAAATACTTTGGCGATGAAAACCCTTTAGGCAAAACCCTGAATTATAGGGGCTGGATAAGTGGGGAGTTCCAAGTGAACGGTATTTTCAAAGATATACCGGATCATTCCCACCTCCAATTCGATATGCTCCTTTCTATAGCAGACCTCCTTACTAAAAGTGATCAATATGCTAGTTCTGATAATAGCTGGGGTTGGACGAATTTTATTACCTATGTACAACTACAAGAAGGAGTAGATTTGGTATCAGTTGAAAAAAAGTTTACTGATATTTTTAGAGAAGCTAGGGAAAAAGACTTCAGTTCACGCAATACAATTGGTTATATGACTCCCCAACCCCTATTGGACATTCATCTTAATGAATCGATTCAGGCTTCCCCAACAAAAATGGGTAGTTCGCGAGCTGTGTATTTCTTTTCCATTATCGGATTGGTTATCCTCCTGATTGCATTTATCAATTATGTAAACCTTACAACCGCCAGGGCACTAGACAGGGCACACGAGGTAGGTGTGCGAAAAGTAGTTGGAGCAAAACGTGGACAACTCATCACTCAGTTTCTCACTGAATCGGCGCTCACCATCTTTTTGGCTTTAACAATTGCTTTTTTATTAGTAATTGCGATTAAACCAACTATTCATCATATTACCGGGATAAATCTTACCAATGTATTATGGATAGATATAAATTTTTGGTTAATTGTAATAATTGCTTTTTGCTCAGCTACGTTATTGGCCGGGTTATATCCAGCATTAATGCTTTCTTCTTTTAAACCTGTTAAGGTTCTCAAAGGAAAAAATAGTCTTACTGCCAAGTCATTTTTACGGCAATTTCTGGTTGTGTTACAATTTGCTACCTCTATTATGTTGTTGGTGGGAACTACCATTGTATACAAGCAACTCAGTTATATGAGAAATATGGAGCTCGGTATGGGGCTAGAACAAATTTTAACCATACCTGCCCCACGTATATTATCTGAAAATACGAGTAGTACCAAAGCTGTTGAAATATTCACTCAGGAACTCAACCAGTTTCCGGCAATTCGCCAAACAGCTACCTCAAGGATATTACCTGGCCAGGGATTTAATTTCTATACCCGAAATATTCGAAAAGCAGGTGCCGATCGTTCTACAGAAATCAATGGAGCAGTAGCCGTTATTGACACCAGTTTTATAAGTGTCTACGACATGGAATTAATTACTGGAGGGGGCTTTAAAAATATTTCATTGCCTTTTCCCGAAGATGAACCTGAACCCATTATACTTAATGAGACCGCTCTTCAGGCACTTGACTTAGGAACTGTAGATGAAGCTTTATACCAGGAAATCACGATTGGCGGAGATAAAAATCGGTTTACTATTGTTGGTGTTTTGAAAGACTTTAACTGGTCTTCTGCACATCGGAAGCGAGAAAATGCTTTTTTCTTGCTTAGAGTCAACAACAGGGAAATATCGATAAAATTAGATACCAAGAATTTATCGCAAACGATTGCATCTTTAGAAGAAGTGTATAAAAGACTTTTCCCAAGTAATCCTTTTAATTATTCTTTTGCTGATGAAACCTTTGCAGCACAATACCAAAACGATGAACGTTTTGCTAAACTATTTGGCTTATTTGCTGCCTTGGCGATATTCATTGCCTGCCTTGGCTTATTTGGGCTTGCAGCATTCACTGCACAAAAACGCACCAAAGAAATTGGTATTCGTAAAGTAGTAGGTGCTACGGTTTCCCATATCATACTATTGCTAAGTAAGGACTTCCTTAAGCTAATAATGATTGGTTTTTTAATAGCTATTCCTATTGCTTGGTATTCAATGGGTCGTTGGTTAGAAGATTTTGCTTATCAAATTGAGATTGGACCAGAGGTGTTTTTACTCGCAGGTTTTACAGTAGTATTCATTGCCATACTAGCAGTAAGTGGACAGTCAATAAAGGCAGCCTTAGTGAACCCAGTTAAGAGTTTGAAATCAGAATAAAAGATTTAGCCAATTAAAAGTTCTACAATGGAAAGTAAGACTGATACATTAGTATATAAAGTTATTGAATGTGCCTTACAAGTTTATGATGTATTAGGGTATCGTTTCTCCAGATTGGTTTACCAAAGAAGTTTAGAAATTGAAATGGTAAAAAAGAATTTACAGTTTACCATGGGTGAAATTATTCCTATTAATTATGGCAAACACCAAGTAGGAACACTTAATATTAATTTTATTGTTGAAAGTCAACTTTTAGTAGCAATTCATTCACTCGGAAATTTAGGAGAACCTATTTTAAAAAACCTTGATAAAACATATGTTTCTAACATAGATAAAGGATTGCTGATCCATTTTAGTGGAATGCTTTTTTGGACTGAAATAACACAAAATACTTTGCAACCTACAATCTAGTAAAATGCAATTTTCCACATATTATAAATATAAAAACCTAAAGAGCCATGATAAAAAAATATAATAATAGTTCTAACAGCATGATTAGACTTATTGGCGCTACATTTTTTCTTAGTCTATTGCTCATGGGAGCGTTTGTACAGGCACAAAAAAACGCTAATTTAGAAAGCATTGAAAAATACCTTCAGCTTAGTGAAAATCAAAATATGTATGTGGTAATCCGTGCTTCATCAAAGCAAAGTTCTTTGGAAAACATTGCTAATGAATTTGCAAAAAAGGGTGTTGAGCTTACCTTTAGCAAATTTCAATTCAATGAAAACTTACTTACACAAGTTGCTTTAAAAGCAAGAATTGGCAAATGTGACAGTGAAAATGAAGAATGCTTTCAATGGGAAGAAGAGGCTTACAACAATGGACTTCCTATAGATAAAAAGAAACCCCTCATTTTTTATATTTATCGCGAAGGAAACCAAGTAGTTGCAGCGGGCATCTCGTATGGATATCCTGAAACAATATTGCCAAAAGAAGAGATAAAAGCTATGAAGCACTTGACAGGATCACTGATAGGCATCTTAAGGGCTAAATAAAATGCTTTTATAGTTCTTTTTATCATTAATCCGTCAATCGACAATACCTTATAAAAGGGTTGCATTTATAATATCAAATGGAGTAGTTTTACCTATACTTGAACCAATACTCTATATGAAACTGAAACCTTCTTTATGGAGATTATTATTGATTCTTCTATTAACTAATCCACTATTTGCTCAACAAGAGAATGCTGGCATACCTTCAATCGGCATCTGGGATAAATTTGAATATACAGTTACTAATGATAAAAAATATACTGATCCTTATAGGGAGGTTACCCTTCACATCAATTTAGAAAGTCCAGAGGGCAGATCAATTGATTTCTGGGGATTTTATGACGGTAGAAATAATTGGAAAATACGGTTCAGCCCAAATGAGCTTGGAAAATGGAAGTACAAAATTTGGTTTAGTGATGATCATGTTATTCATGAAGGGGTTTTTAGGTGTGTACAATCTGATATTCCTGGAAGAGTAACGACCGATATATTTAATCCCTACTGGTTAGGCGTTGCCAGCGGAAAAAGAACTCTTTTCAGAAGTTTCCATGTAGGGGACTGCTTTTTTGCCAAAAACTGGGATGATCCATTCGATCAAAAAGACGGAAATAAGAGGACAATTTTTCTCAATTGGTTGAAAGAACAAGACTATAACATGCTTTCTATCGCTAGTCATTACCTCAATCGTAACGAAGTCGGGCGTGGGGAAGGTTGGAAAACGCCACAACTTTGGCCGTTAGAAGTAAAAGAATATCAAAAAATGGAAGCTATTCTTGACGAATTAAGTAAACGAAAGATTGTTGTTTTTCCTTTTGCCGGTTTTTTTGGTGCAAAAGCAAACTGGCCAACCAACTACAAAGACCAGGAACTTTATATCAAATATACCTTAGCAAGAATAGGCTTCTATTGGAATACGATTTTAAGTGTAGCAGGTCCTGAGCCCTTTTGGCGTAAGCACAAAAATCAGTATAAAGGGCAAATGAAATGGAGTGATATCAATAGGTTAGGAGTTTTGATTAAAAGGTTGGATGTACATCATCATATTCTCACGATTCACAATGAGAAACGTGCTTCACAATACGGTGACCCTTTCGTAAATCAAGATTGGTATGATATGAGCACGATGCAAGGCCCTACAACAACTAACAGGGATAAACTGTATGAAGGTCTTTTACTCAATCATCACATCGCAAAACCACTATATGCCCAAGAAACACTTTGGTATGGCAATAAATGGCATCCAGTTTATAGCGATACCGATCTCAGAAAAAATGCCCTTACTATTTTGTTTGCAGGAGGCATTCTAAATTTTGCAGATATGGAAGGCAACTCTTCCACAGGTTTTAGTGGTACGGTTAACTTTGAAAAACTCCATCCTCAAAAGCATGAAATCGTGCATCAGGCATGGGATATTTTTGAATCAATTCCTTTTACTAAATTGAAACCAAGGCAAGATTTAGTAAAAAATGGATTTTGCTTAGCAAAAGAGGGAGAACAGTATTATGTATATTTAGATACTATTGGTGATTTAGAACTCTTTGTAGATTACAATTATGGTTTTAAAACAGAATGGATCAACGCCCTAAACCCAGAAGAAGTAATTTCAGGGCCTTCAATTACGAAAACAACCGTACTTTCTTCTCCTAAACATGGCGAGGACTGGATTTTACATGCCTTTGCCCAAAAACCTAAAGAAATAGCAAATGGTAATTTTCCAGATTTAGCATTAGATCGCAAAGAAAACCTCCATATTGTTTACAATCGACAAGGTTTACGGTACAAAAAATATGATGCCTCTTTACAAAAATGGCTGGAAGAGGAAACACCAGGTTGTAATTGTAAAAATGTAAAACGATCCGAACCGGATATTGTAGTAGATAGTCAGGGATTTCCAATTGTTTTTTGTGGTACAGAAGCTGCCCGATGGAATGGTAATGAATGGGTTAAAAGCAATCCTGAAGTTCGCCGCGATACTGAATTGGCTATAGATTCGAAGGATAATGTGTTCCTGAGTCATAGGAAAGGAAATAACGGCGGATTTATAGGGCTAAAAATGTTACCAGCTAACACTAATGAATGGATCACATTAACCGATCCTGATAAAAAGCACAAAGGTGCAAATGATCATGTTTACCCTGATATTTTCATCGATAAGAAAGATATTATTCATCTGGTACAAAGGCATGGGTCGGAAGTAGAAGTCACATATCGAAATTCGGAAGACGGCGGAAAGCATTGGCAGGAGGCAACTCCAATAAGTAATGATCGCTCTGAAGCACCCCATATAACTGTAAATCAAGCAGGAGAGATTTTTATTTCTACTGGTAAGGGTTATATTTTTAAAAGTGAAGCCAATACTTGGGATAGCGTAGGTAGAATGTTGCCTACCCACAGCCGCATGCAGCCAGAATTTGGAATTGATCAAGAGGATAACCTCTACCTTACAGCGTTTGGAGGCTACCTGAATATTAAGAATATTTCAGGGTGGTTAGGGCTTCAACAATTAGAACCAGCAACTTTAAAAGGCTCTATTGGATTTTTAGAAACTATTGGAGCAGAAAACTTTGCTTATATCCTTTGGGAAGAAGGACAGGGAAATGCCAACGAAGGCTTGGAAGAAAATGCATCTATCATCATAGGAAAAATCTATCCGGACGGAAGAGTAATTGGGTTTTAAAAGATTCTCTCGAAAATGAGTGAATACAAATAAGTTAAATTTCTAAAATTAAACTAGGTAGATTTTTCACTGAATATGCCTTTTAATAGTAAATGACCTGTTACCGGATTAGTTGCCAAAGGTACGTTGTATAAATCACACAACCTTAATAACATTTGTACATCGGGTTCATGAGGGTGTTTGCCCAACGGATCTCTAAAGAAAATGACGGCATGTATCTTACCTTCTGCTACTTCTGCTGCAATTTGGGCATCCCCTCCCATCGGTCCTGAAAGCTTAGCTTCAACTTCAAGTCCTGCTTGTGCCACATGTTTACCCGTAGTTCCTGTTGCAACTATTTCAATTCCAGTGAGTTCTTTCAAATGATCTTTTAAAAAAGCAACCATTTCTGCTTTTCTGCCGTCGTGAGCAATTATGGCAATTTTAGATATTTTATCTGCGTACATTTTTTACTTTTAGCTAAATTATAATTGCCAAGTTAGAATTTCTCTTGCTTTTTTTAACAAATTTCCACGGATTAAATCTATAAATCCTCCTACTTTTTGAAACTTTAGCGAAGTCAGTACTTGTTTTTAAAGGTAAGAACAGATAGCTTGAGCTATGTCAAGTTATTTCACCGAAAATTATATTTGGTTTTAACAGATTAGCTTAAATTAGCAACAAAAAATAATTCTTATGATAAGGTACATTTTTTCATTTATTCTTTCGATATTTTTTGTATTTAGCTGTCAGACTGTACCAGTTACTGGCCGCTCACAACTTGCCCTCATACCTAACTCAGAGCTGTTGCCTATGAGTTTTCAAAACTATGGAGAAGTGCTTAAAGAAAACAAGCTTTCCAATAATCAAGAGCAGGTGGCTATGATTAAACGTGTAGGCAAGAGAATCCAAACGGCGGTAGAAAAATATATGCAAGATATTGGTGCAGCTTCTCAGTTGGCGGGATTTAATTGGGAGTTTAATCTCATTGAAGATGATAATACGATAAATGCTTGGTGTATGCCCGGCGGCAAAGTAGCATTTTATACCGGTATTTTACCTATATGCAAAGACGAGACTGGTGTTGCTGTTGTAATGGGGCACGAGATTGCGCACGCAATTGCCAACCATGGTGGTGAAAGAATGAGCCAAGGTTTATTACAACAGTTAGGTATGTCATCACTTTCAGTAGCGTTAGGGCAGAATCCTTCATTAACAAATAATTTATTACTGCAATCTGTGGGTGTTGGTTCACAAATAGGCATGTTAAGTTTTTCAAGACAACACGAGTCAGAAGCTGATAAGATTGGATTGATATTCTCTTCTATGGCAGGATATGACCCAAGGGAAGCCCCCAAGTTTTGGGAAAGAATGAAAGCAGCATCAGGCGGACAAGCACCACCAGAATTTCTGTCTACTCACCCTTCAAGCGATAGAAGAATTAAAGATTTAACTGAGCAAATGCCTGAAGCTATTAAAATTTATGAGCAGTATAAACGATAAATAAAGCTATGACTAACCTACTCAAGCATTCTTAAAAAGAACTTGGGGAGGGTAGTTTTATGTCTTTTCTACTATCGGTCATTCCGAAATTCAACATTTTTTCAAAATGCTCTTTGAGTAGATTACAAGTAAGCTCTAAAACTCACTTCTGCTACCCGTCACTCAGAACCCTTTTTAGGGCGGGTATTGTGTAAGAGAAAAGGGTGAAGGAGTCTCTTCATAATAGCAGAGATTGAAAATTTCACATTTACTTTAATCTGCATCATAAATTCTGTCATTTGTTGTCATGTGTAGCTTGGTAAAGGAAGTTATTGAATGCCTGAAGAGATAAAATAGACAGCTTCTTGATTCATAATCTTATATTTTCTACTCATTAGTTATTTTTTTAACTAGTTTAAATTTTGCGGTCTAGTTAGATCACGATTAACTTGGACTTTTTTATTTTTCTATTTATTGGTCTTTCTTATCATCTGCGCCTAAGTTATAGACCTCTTTATTTACTTCTGCCTCCAACTTTTTAGTCCAAGTGGCTGCTACATAGATTCGCTGTGCTAACTCTTAAAACAGTAGGGCTAAATAGGATAGTATATAGTTAAATTTTCATAAAATAAATAGTCATTCTTTTTACCTGTAGATATAGAATATTTTTTGTAGGCATAGAAAATAATTTTGAATCCTTTTGAGTATAGAATATTTTTTGTAGGCATAGAAAATAATTTTGAATCCTTTTGAGTTAAAAAAATCGCTAATTTCATAATTAAAAAGTTGTTCAATATTCAATCCGTCAGTAAAATATAATACATCATTTTTATATACTATTGAGTCAGTCAAACATATAGTTTTAAAATAATGTAAATCTTCATTTTGATAATCTTTCTTTGATTCAATCCTATATATATCTACCTTATAATTAAATTCAGTATGAATAAATTGGTTATCAAACTCTAACTTTAAGCTCAAAACTTTAGGCTTAACTTCGGTATCATAAATACTCCCATTAGTTAAAACAAAAGTACTACTCTCATAAGCTTCATACTCAAGTTTAAAAGATTTTGCCTTTAATACTTGTGCATGAGATGATGAAATAAAAAGAATGTTTGAGATAAAGCATAAAGTACAAAAAGTTATTAATTTCATTTTTTGCATATTTAGAATACAGGATGGAAATGGTTATTATGCATTTTTGATAAATTTGAATCTAATCTATTACTTTTTGTTCATCTAATATTTGGTGATTTGCTTCCTCTATGGCTCATGTTAACTAGGTTAAGGAGTGATAAAAATTAAAATATACCTAGCAATAAAAAAGCATCCTTGATCTGTTTGGATTACATAGATACCAAACACTGGGGTATTTACCAAGATGTTTTACTACTCCAAATAAATCTTTAATTAAAACATAAAAACCTAGTCTAATTTTGCAGATGTTAATTCTCCTTCTTTAAATTTTATTATCCTTTCATACTCTATGTAACTGAGGTTTGTCAATT
>JBCDJE010000110.1:0-9783 GCA_038748185.1 Bacteroidota bacterium | reverse complement strand
GTAGCCATAAGTCCCTCCATTATGTCAAGATACTTGTAAATAGTAGCCATAAGTCCACCCAAATATTCTTGTAGGTATTATCATTTCTATCTACATTAGTCCGACTATTATAAGCATATACTACTTAGGGCTTCGTGGTAATGTCTATTTTTTTAAAAGTATTACTCCAATTATGGAAGATCAGCTACAAAGTGTAATTCATTATCCCAACGGACTTTTAAAGATTGAAACAGGTCAGCAATGTAAGCAGCTTGAAATTTTTGATGATGAGGGAGAGTTAAAAAAAGAGTTCCGACATGTTAATGAAGAGATTGGCGAAGTATTGAAATTAAATAATAATGGCGCAAATTATTCCATAGAATTTCCGCGTGACATTGAACAAAAAGTACCTGAGAAATACAGAAAAAGTATTACAAAAGAGCTAACCGCTAATGAAGTTAGAATACTTACTGCAGTAGTAGTAATGGCACAAAAAGCGAAGTCTGTTGGAAAACTTTACTACCTCGATAAAATTGATAGAGCTTATTTTGAATTTAATCCTTGGGATCTATATAAATGTGCCGGCTTAGAGAAAGACCGTTCGGGGAGATACGATAAGAGGCAAAAAGAGTTTGTGAAGCAAGCTTTGGTAGGCTTAGATCATAAGAAATTTTTTATTCCTGTTAGAAGAGTGAAAAAAGTAAAAGGGAAGATTTTTGAGTACTCTGGAATAAAAATAGAGCGTTTGATTGAAATCCATGAAATTGGTGAGTGGAAGAAAGAAGGAGAGTTAGACGGTAGACCTGTAATGAAACTCACAGTTGACAGTGTATTTTTCGATTTTAAAAAAGAAAAGAAGCAAACCTATTTTAATATCCCTTCTGATTTGAATTACCGTATTAGAAAGGTTAATATTGGTAGACCTAACACATCGGTAGAGTTATTTATCAAGTGCTTGTATCAAGTCTGCCATTTAGCAGATAAAGAAAAGGTAGAATATTCTTACAATCGTTTAGTTGAGATCATGAAACTCGATAAGTATAGGATAAATAAGCACCATAGCAGGATTGATAAAACGATCAATAAGGCGTTTGAGACTGCAAAAAAACTTACTATTATCTCTGATTGGGAAGAAGCAAAAAGTAAACATGGTTCTAAGAAATATGTATTGCATATTTCAAAAGAGAAGTACTTGATCGCTGGATAACTCGCCATTGTTAAAAGGAGCTACGCTTCACTCCTATTCTTACTACATCTTTTTAATGACATTTGATTTTTGCTAAATTTAAAATAGCTGCTTTGGCATTTTTTTAGACAGAATTTATAATTTTGTCCAATAATTATCCTAAACTATGCCCGACCAAGAACAAATTATTCAGTTTTTAAAAGAAAACCCCGCTTTTTCCTTATCGATGCTTGAAAAAGAATCAGGCTTATCAGCGGGGACTTTGAGTAAAGTGTTACGTGGAGAAAGAAAACTGAATGCCGATCATTTAAAGATGTTACGCCCAATTTTATACAAATATGGTATGCGTTACGATGATTTGCCGAGTCATGCAAAAGTAATCAGCATTATTAATCATAAAGGTGGTGTTGGCAAAACTACCACTACCATTAACCTTGGGAAAGCGCTTACATTATTAGGTAAGAAGGTATTAGTAATGGATATGGATTCTCAAGGGAATTTATCACAAGGATTAGGATTTGACGAACCCGAAAAGCAAATTGTTCATGCCCTATTAAAAGAAGAACCTTTGCCTGTGTATGCGGTGGCCGAAAATCTAGACTTATCGCCTAGCGACCTAGAATTGGCTGATGCTGATCTAGAACTAGTACAAAGCATTGGCGGCTTTAATCGCTTGAATAAGGTGCTTAGGCCTGTTAAAAATCAATATGATTATGTATTGATTGATTGCCCACCTTCTTTAAATATTATCACCTCTAGTGCAATGGTTGCGGCTGATAGTTGTTTAATTACCCTCCAACCTGAGATTGCTGCGGTAAAAGGTTTAGATAAAATATTGACAAGGATTGGCGATATACAAGAAGAAATTAATGAAAAATTACAAGTAGAAGGAATTGTATTTACATTAGTAAATAAACGCTTAGTGGTGCATCAAAGTAATATGGATTATGTTCGAGAAAGCTTACCGGGCTTTAGGGTATTCAATACTTTAATTAGAGAGAATGTAGCTTTAACGGAAGCACAATCTGCACAGATGGATATTTTCTCTTATGCAACTAATTCCAACGGAGCAAAAGATTATATGAAATTAGCCAAAGAGTTAATCAAGTAATTTTAATCCTCAACCGCTTTACACTTACAAAAATTAAGCAGAGAATATGGCTAAAAGTAAAAGAGATTTATTCAAAACCCTGAATACAGGTGTGTTGAGTCAAGATAAAAAAATCATTAAAACAGAGCATATTAAACAGGAAATAAAAATCCTGCCCGAGCTCAAAAATTTAATTCCTCCCCTTAAACAAGAAGAGTATGAACTGTTGACAGAAAGCATAAAAAAGAATGGCTGTAGAGATGCATTATTAGTATGGGAGAAGGGAGCAGAGTATATTTTAATTGATGGACATAACCGTCATGAAATCTGTTCTAAACACAATTTGAGATTTTCCATTAAATTACTCCATTTTGCTGATTTAGACGAAGTGAAATCCTATATGATTGATAACCAGCTAAGTAGGAGAAACCTCACTACTGAGCAGGCTTCTTATTTGAGAGGAATGAAGTACAATCGAGAGAAAGTTGAGAAAGGTAAATATGATAGGTCAAGCCATAAAGGTCAAAATGTCCCTTATGAGAATGTAACTTCAGAAAGGTTGGCAGAAGAATATAAAGTAAGTGAGAAAACGATAAAGCGCGATGCACTTTATGCAGCAGGTTTAGAGAAAATAGGCAAGCTCAATCCAACAATTAAGCAGGAAATACTTGCAGGAAATGTTAAAGTAAAAAAATCTGCTGTGCAGCATTTTTCTAGAGTTGAAGGAATTAAAAAGCTTAATGATGTTAGCGATATTGAAGCGGCTATTGTGCCTAATCTCAAACCTAATCAGATTACCTCGAATGTTAATCTTTCATCACAAAAGATAGTGCTTCTTTTAAAAAAATTAGAAAATGCTAAAAAGGGACAAGTCAAAATTTGTGAAGACATCATAAAAGAAGTTGAGAAAATCAAAGGTACATTCAACTGATAAAGGTCAAAATGTCCTTTATGTATTTAAAGGCTTTTAAGTAACTTTCTGTGAAAAACACAACATTGTTAAACAATCAAAATTTATAGCCTCAAATGGCTTAATTATTTGCCAAGAAATAGTTCTAAAACATGAAACACATATTAAATCTTATTATAATTTTTATTTGCTGCTTAGTAGCATGTAAAGAGAAGCCGCAAGAAGTTGTAATTGCCCCAACTCTACCAAATATAATTTACATTCTGGCTGATGATTTAGGTTATGGTGATTTGAGTTGCTATGGTCAAACCAATTTCAAAACGCCAAACATAGACAAGTTAGCTGCGGAAGGAATGCTATTTACCCAGCACTATTCTGGTAGCACTGTCTGTGCACCATCTCGTTCAGCACTAATGACAGGCTTACACACAGGACACACTTTCATTAGAGGAAATAAAGAAGTAAAGCCGGAAGGTCAGTATCCGCTTGCAGACACCATTTTCACCCTTCCTGAGCTTTTAAAACAGCAAGGTTATGTTACAGGTGCTTTTGGAAAATGGGGACTGGGATATCCGGGTTCAGAAGGCGATCCACTCAATCAAGGCTTTGATACATTTTTTGGCTACAACTGCCAGCGATTAGCCCATCATTATTACCCTTACTACTTGTGGGATAATAACCAAAAATACATGCTCACAGCCAATGAGGGAAAGCAGGAATCGGTT
The DNA here is from genome assembly GCA_038748185.1 of Bacteroidota bacterium. Lineage (GTDB taxonomy): Bacteria > Bacteroidota > Bacteroidia > Cytophagales > Flammeovirgaceae > Chondrinema. The sequence goes on along the minus strand of JBCDJE010000110.1, from coordinate 5,893 downwards.
TATGCGCCAGAGGTGATTCATGAGAGAGTATTAACTTTTTTAGAGGCTAACAAAGACACCTCATTTTTTCTTTTTGTTCCTTCGCCTGTTCCGCATGCTGAGCTTAAAGTACCTGAAAAATATGCTTCTCCTTTTGAAGGAAGATTTGAGCCTGATACGCCTTATAAAGGTGTTGATGATGGCGATAAGTACAGAGATGGACCTTATGGTTCACAAGATAAGCCACATAAAGTTTTTGCTGCTATGGTGCAATTGCTTGACCAACAAGTAGGAGAAATAATGGAGAAGGTTGAGGCTTTAGGAATAGCAGAAAATACGCTTATCATATTTACCTCGGATAACGGACCACATTTAGAGGGAGGAGCCGACCCGGACTTTTTTAATAGTAACGGCCCTTTGAAAGGATATAAGCGAGATTTATATGAAGGAGGTATAAGAGTTCCTATGATTGCTAAATGGACTGGGAAGATTAAGTCCGGCTCTAAAACTGACCATATTTCGGCATTTTGGGATGTTAAGGCAACTATATCTGAATTGATAGGTAAAAGTTTAGTTAGTGAAACTGATGGAATTTCATTTGTACCAACTTTATTGCAACAAGGAGAACAAAGAAATCATGAGTATTTGTATTGGGAATTTCATGAAAAAGGTGGAAGAGTAGCGGTAAGAAAAGGAAATTGGAAAGCCGTTAGGTACAATGTAAATAAAGGTTCTGATGCTCCTTTACAATTGTATAATCTTCAAGAAGATATTGGTGAGGAAAACAATGTTGCTTCAGAATTTCCAGAAATTATTGCTGAGATGGAAGAACTACTGAAAACTGCCCGCACACCTTCACCTGTATTCAAATTTGTTTCTGAAACCTATTTAGAAATACCTTAAACGATATTTTTATCGCAAAGACAGATGAAATTATTTTGTTAATACTCTTTGTAAATAATAGAGAAGCAATAAAATATTTAAAGTTGGTTGAAAGCTTTTAAATCGAATTTTTTTGTGCACAAATCCCTTTTGCTGCCAAAAAAGCAGTTGTCCAGGCAGCTTGGAAGTTAAATCCTCCGGTAACGGCATCGATATTAGTCACTTCACCAGCAAAATAAAGTCCTTTGTGTAACTTACTTTCCATAGTTTTAAAATGAATATTTTTAGTGTTGATACCTCCGCAGGTCACAAATTCATCTTTAAATGTACTTTTACCTCGAACTTGCATGCGGCAAGCTGTTAGGCTCTCCAACAAGGCTTGTATCTGGCTATTATTGAGTGAAGCATAATTGGTTTGGTTTGGTATAGGTAATGCTACTATATGTTGCCAAAGTCGCTTGGGTAATTCAAATAAAGGTAAGTTTCTTACATTCTTTTTCCCCTGATTTTTTCTGATTCTTTGAATTTCTGCTGTCACTTCATCAACTGTTTTATCTACCCAATTAATAGCTATTTCGAAATGATAATTGCAAGTATGCAACTCTCTGGCTGCCCAAGCAGAAAGTTTTAATACAGCAGGACCACTAACTCCCCAATGTGTAATAAGCAGAGGCCCTGATGCTTCAAAGTTGGTTTTTATAATTTTCACAGTTGCTTGTGATACTGAAATGCCGGGTAAGTCGCTTAGTAAAGGATGTTTGATATTAAAGGTAAAAAGTGAAGGCACTGGAGAAATGATTTGATAACCCAATCTTTCCATCATATTCCAAACCGCGGGGCTACTTCCAGTGGCTAGCATTACTTGTTTTGTGTGAAAGCTTTCTTGCTTGGTATCAATTTGCCAACCGTTTTCTTGCGGATGAAGTGCATTAACATGCTGTTTTGTTAGTATTTGAATGCCCTTTTCTTTGCACAGTTTTAAAAAACAATCAATAATGCTTTGAGAACTGTTGCTTACAGGAAAAACTCTGCCGTCATCTTCAATTTTAGTAGTAACTCCATTATCGGCTAGCCAACCCATCATGTCGCCACAGAGAAATTGATGAAAAGGCCCTAATAATTCTTTGTTCCCTCTGGGATAAAAGCCTGTCATCTCTTTAGGGTCGAAACAGGCATGGGTTACATTACACCTACCACCACCCGAAATTTTTACTTTACTAAGTAATTGTGCCGATTTTTCTAAAATCAGAATTTTAATTGTTGGGTTTCTTTCTGCACATTGTAAAGCACAAAAAAAACCGGCTGCGCCACCACCAACTACAATTAAATCGTATTGCATTTACTATTATTCAATTTAAATACTTTTTCCAAGACAAAATTAGCATTATTTCAGTAGGGGGGAGGTGTTAATTCTAGTACATCAGGCAAAAAATTGGCAATTTGATTTTATTCCAAGTTTTTTTGTCATTTACCAATCTCCTTTCAGAGGAGAAGTTTCAACATTAATTTTTTGTAAAATGCGTTTTTTTTAGGTTGTATCACACCTATTGCTTTGTTTAATATTCCCCTCTTGAGAGGGGTTAGGGGAGTGTGAAATGTTTACGAGAGTAGAAATAACTATTTGGATGCATTTTCATTTATCCAAAACACGATTTCATTAAGGATCCAATTCATGCGCTTTTTACATAAAGGTCATCAAAACGCAAAAAATTTAACCCATATTTTTCCAACCTTTTTTGCCTGATAAATATCATTTTTGCTACATCAGGATGGTCATGACTGTCTCCATCTACTTCAATAGCTAGTTGTAAATTGTGGCAATAAAAATCCACTATATAATCGTGCATCGGAATTTGTCGGTGAAATTGATACCCGGCAATTTGTTTGTTTTTAATTTCACCCCATAATAAAACTTCAGAAAGTGGACTGTTTTTTCTTAGTTTTCTGACGAGTGGTTTCAGATCTTTACGATAAGGTATAATCTTGTTTCTAGGCATAATTGAATATGCCCCTAATCCCCTTCGAAAGGGGATTTTCACACTGGTGGTTAATGGGATTATAACAGGTTAACTACCTTCCTTATTTTCTAATACCTAAAGTTTCCCTCTTGAGAAGGGCTAGGGGAGGTTGAAAATATTTTTATTTGTATTTTTCAAATGTTTACAGAAAATATAATGTTTCGCCGAAATAGATAATTTACTATTTTCGAGTATATGCCTTTCGATCCAACCACTATAAAAAAACAATTTCCGATCTTTGAAAGATTTCCTGATCTGGTTTATCTTGATAATGCTGCCACTACACAAAAACCTAGATCGGTGATTAAAGCGATTAGCGATTTTTATACTTATGAAAATGCCAATATCCATCGGGGTGTTTATAACCTTTCAGCACAAGTAACTCAAAAATATGAAGCAGTAAGACAGCAATTAAGCGAATTTTTTGAAGGAGACTCGCCTAATTGTTTTTCTTTTTGCAGTGGAGCAACAGAAGGAATTAACTGGGTGGTGAAGGGCTATTTAGAAAATATATTACAAGAGGGAGATAACGTGGTAATTTCAGCAATGGAGCATCATGCTAATTTGATTCCTTGGCAACAGCTATGCATAAAAAATAGAGCAAAATTGCAAGTAATACCGTTGAACGAAAAAGGAGAAATTGATCTGCAACAATTTTCAACTTTGCTTACCCAAAGAACAAAAATAGTTGCTTTAACACATGTATCTAATACATTAGGGACAATCAATCCTATAGCAGAAATAGTAGAATTAGCCCACCAAAAAGCGATTCCGGTTTTGATTGATGGAGCGCAAAGCGTCGGGCATTTTCCGATCAACTTATATGATTTAGCAATAGATTTTTTGGTTTTCTCAGGACATAAAATATTTGGTCCGACTGGGATTGGAGTCCTGTATTGTAAAGAGAAGTACCACGATCAAATAAAAGCTACTAAGTTTGGCGGAGGTAGTATTAAAGAAGTGAGTTTTAATGAAACTTCTTGGAAGAATTATCCTCATAGTATGGAAGCAGGAACGCCACACATTGCCGGAGTAATTGGTCTTGGTAAAGCCTTGGGTTTTATCAATGAATTCGATTTGACCGAGGCTTTCTCCCATGAGCAAAAACTTGCTATACTTTTAAAAGAAAATTTGAAAAGTATTGGAGGTATCGAACTATTGGGTAACCCAACACATTTCTCAGGAATAGCTTCTTTTATTGTTGAAAATATTCATCCGCACGATGTAGCGAGTTTTCTTGCCGAGCAAGAGATCGCAGTAAGAGCCGGACACCATTGTACCCAACCTTTACTGGCAAGCATGGGAGTACCTGCTACCGTGAGGGTTTCTTTTTCGGTGTATAATATTGAAGAAGATGTGGTGAAACTAGTGGAAGTATTGAAGGAACTAAAAAAGTTTTGGCTATGAGTAATATGGATAAGTTGTATCATGAAATCATTAAACAACATCATAAACAACCGTATCATTTTTCTAAAGTCGAAGATGCGATGATGAGTATTAGAGCGAATAATCCGATTTGTGGTGATCGGTTTGATATTTTTATAGAAGTAGAAAATAAAGTATTCAAAACATTGCATTTTCATGGTTTTGGTTGTGCTATTTCCAAAGCCTCTTCATCTATTATGTTACAGTTATTAGAGGGTAAGCCTTTCTCTGAAGCAGAGGGAATATGCAAGAACTTTTTAGCCTATATCCACAATACGCTAAATGAACCAGTTTACCATACTGATTTTAAAGCATTTTCAGCCTTACATGAGCAAACTGCCCGTTTGGATTGTGCTGCTTTAAGCTGGTTAGAGATATTACGATTCTTGGAAGAAAAAATGAAATAGGCATGACAGACATTCAAATATTCGATACAACATTAAATCCTGCAACGTGTATTCAATTGGCAGGCAACTCGGCTTCGGGAGGGAATACAGCATTTATTGGCACAGTACGCGATCAGACAAAAGGTAAGAGGGTCGTAAGATTGGAGTTTGAAGCGTATAAACCCATGGCAATTTCAGAAATGCAAAAGATTGCCAATAAAGTAACAGAAAGATGGGAAGCTTATAGTGTAGTGATGCATCATCGTGTAGGCACTTTGCAAATAGGGGAAATTGCTGTAATTATTGTAGTCGCCACACCACACCGCGCTGCTGCTTTTGAAGCTTGCCAATATGCCATAGATACTTTAAAAGAGACCGTTCCTATTTGGAAAAAAGAGATCTTTGAAGATGGAGAAGTTTGGGTGGCGGCGCATCCATGAAATAAAGAACTCTTAATTATAAAAGTGTTTTATTTCCAAACCTGTCTAGTTAGTTCAATGTCGAAATCGTCCTCCCAAATATAGAGTTGTTCATTTTTTACCAAGGTCAAACTTTCCTCATTAATCTTTTCGAGATATAGGTAGGTATCCGGGATAATGTACGCTTCTGAAAAATCTTGTTTTATACTCCCTTTTAGAACTATAATATTACCATTCTTTGAGATATTCCAAGTTCCTTTTTTGACGGAGATATTATTGTTTTTTATTTCAAAAGTATAGTCTGTTTTTAAATCGTATAGTACTTTCCCAGATAATAAATCATTCTTTTTGACGACTTTTGTAGTATCTACCCTATCCCAATTTACCAAGATTCCAAGATCAAGCATAGATAAACTATCACCGGTTTGAGTAACACCTTTTGGTGTTATGATCTCAGTTTGAGTTACCCTCCATGTTTTAGTTGTAATTAAGTTGAAAATACTATCACTTTCATCTTTAGTGATAGGCTTAACTTTATTAAAAGTGATCTCTGCTTTTTCAAATTTATTCCAAGTTTTTACTTCGATTCCTTTTTTAGAGATTTTTTCAATGAAGAATGTTTCAAAAAAATTGATTCCACCTCCATCAGGTCCTACTTGTAAAATTAAATTCTCATTATCTTCTATTACATTCCAATATAAGCCAGATTCAGTTGTAAAGTAAGTGCTCTTTTTTTTATGCATCACACAATGGTAATTAGGATCATAAAATAGAACATCATTTT
>JBCDJE010000109.1:0-9834 GCA_038748185.1 Bacteroidota bacterium | reverse complement strand
GTATTTAATACAGATAAGTTTTTTGGGCTAATATTTAAGGAGGTGATAAAGTCTATCAAGCCTTTTTCAATACTTTCTATTGAAATAATCTTTTTATCTTCCTGAAATTCCTTAATACTTATTTTGAGAAAAATTTCATCAGGAAGAATTTCAATTTTATGGCTTCCAATTACCTCAATAAATCTATTGGATGTATTTTGAGCGAATGCGAAGTTAGATAGAAATACTACTATTAAGATAAGACTTGCCTTCATTAAAATATAAGAAGTGAGGGTGGCTTTAGTATAATAAAATACTATTTACAAATTTGATTGCAAATACAATTAATTACTCTACTCTTGATCTTTATCAAATTTAATATAAACCCTTTTGTGTCTAGGAAGTATTTTAAAAGGAAACTTGAGTGCTTCGCCAGGAATTTCTACTTTGCTGTATTTGATTTCTAAGTTAGCATCATTTACACCAGTCTCATTATAGTATGACATCACTGAGTTAATTTCGAAAGGTATAGTAGTTCTATCTATTCTTTGAAAATCGGCATAATTGATATTCAATTCATTTCGGCTATTAATATCTTCTACCGTAATCTTTTCCAACTTAGAAGTTTCTCTTCCTACCCAAAACTGAACCTTCATGCTTTCGAGCAACTGCGAAAGAATTTTATAATTATCATCTTTGTCGACCAATGCAGTTCCTCCTTCAAATACTACTGGGTTTCCCACTATTATGGATTGCAACATTTGCAAGTTAAAAGGAAAATTCACTTTTCCATCGAGCTCTTCAAAACTATAAGCCATGTACTGTTTATCAAGCCTATTTATAAACAAAATAGAGTCTTCTTTTATGAGCGCCCTTGCACCTTCAATTCCTGTACCTGATCTTAACGAGAGCCAGATGAGACTGTCTCGCTTCATGCGTATATCAATCGAAAAGCGTTGCTTATCATCTTTATGATCGTATTTTACCCTGCCTCTAGCTTCAAAGAAATCGTATTCTACCTCTTTGGCCTTTGCCTTGCGGGTAATGGTAGAAGTAGTTGCAGTAGTTTTTCGCTGGCAAGCACTGAAGATAGTTAGAAATGATAAAAGCAGGAGTAATAAAGTATTTCTTGCTATCTCATAATTATGCATTGTAGTTTCAGAGTATGTATGAATAGTACTTTTTTCTGAAATTACTTTTTCTTTGTTGTTATTAAACTTCATAATTATAGTATCAATTAAGTTTAGCAAGTGCTGCTTTTATAGAAGCAATTTTATTTTCAGCATCAGTTCGCTTTTGTTTTTCAATAGTAACTACCTTTTCAGGCGCATTATTTACAAAGCGCTCATTGCTCAACTTTTTATTTACCGAATTGAGAAAACCCTCTGTATATTGTAATTCGTTTTGTAATTTCTGTCTTTCTTGTTCTGGATCTATCTGATCAGCAAGTGGAATATAAAACTCATCTGCTTTATAAACAAAACTTACAGCATCTTCTACCACATTTTCCACAAAATTAATGGTAGATAAGCCACCTAGTTTTAATAAAACGGCTTCAAAATCTTTATATACTTTTGGCGAACTAGTTTTTATACATAATTCTAGTGGTTCATTCTTACCGATTTGTTTTTGATTGCGGATATTTCTGATATTAATGATCGTTTCAAAAACTGCTTCTGCTTCTAGTAATATATTTTCATCAAAAGTTTCAGTTGTTGGATAATTGGATACTATAATACAGTCATCCGCTTCCCTTTCTTTAATCTGGTGCCATACTTCTTCAGAGATGAAAGGCATAAAAGGATGAAGTACTTTCATGAGTTTTTCAAAGAAAATAAGGGTTGCCTCTAAAGTGGCTCTATCAATAGGTTGTTGGTACGCCGGTTTAATCATTTCCAAATACCAGTTACTGAAGTCATTCCAACAAAGTTTGTAAATGCTCATTAATGCATCAGAGATTCTGAATTTACTATAATGGTCTTCAATTTCTGCTAAAACTTGGTTGAACCGAGCGTCGAACCATACAATTGATTCCTTGTTTACTTCAGAGGTAGCTTCGTCTTTTACATTCCATTCTTTTACTAATCTAAGTGCATTCCATATTTTATTAGAAAAATTTCTGCCTTGTAGGCATAGTTTTTCATCAAAAAGCAAATCATTTCCGGCAGGAGAAGAAAATAACATTCCTGTTCTAATGCCGTCAGCTCCATATTTTTTTATCAAATCGAGTGGATCAGGAGAGTTTCCCAATTGCTTTGACATCTTTCTTCGCTGCTTGTCACGAACAATCCCTGTTAAATACACATTTTTAAAGGGCATTTCTTGGCGATATTCATATCCTGAAATAATCATTCGCGCTACCCAAAAGAAGAGTATCTCAGGAGCCGTAACCAAGTCGTTAGTAGGATAGTAATAATTGATGTCTTCGTTGTTGGGCTTGGTAATGCCGTCAAATACAGAAATGGGCCACAACCAAGAAGATGCCCAAGTATCTAATACATCCTCTTCTTGTACTAATTGTTTAGCAGTAATACCAGGTTGTATTTCTTGGGCAATTTTTAAAGCTTCTTCTTGAGTTTCAGCTACTACATAAGAGCCATCTGGCAAGTAGTAGGCAGGTATCCGATGCCCCCACCACAATTGTCTTGAAATGCACCAGTCTTTTACATTCTCCATCCAATGCCTATACGTATTTTTAAATTTAGGAGGCACAAGTTGAATGTTGTCATTCATCACATTCTCGTAGGCAGGCTTTGAAATTTCTTTCATTTTAATGAACCATTGTGTAGAAATACGTGGCTCAATCACTGCATCAGTCCTTTCTGAAAAACCTACTTTATTCGTGAGTTCTTCTACTTTTACTATCTGTCCTTTTTCTTGTAAATCTTTGGCAATTTTCTTCCTAACTATAAAACGATCTTCACCAATATAATGCCCTGCCGCTTCAGAAAGAGTTCCATCTTCATTGAGGGTATCGATGATTTCCAGATTATGCCTTAAACCAATTTCATAGTCATTTAAGTCATGAGCAGGAGTGATTTTCAGACAGCCTGTTCCAAACTCCATATCAACATAATCGTCAGCTATAATGGGTACTTCCCGTTCAACAATTGGAATAATTACTTTTTTGCCAATTAAGTGTTGATATCTTTCATCGTTTGGGTTAACGCAAACAGCAGTATCTCCCAAAATGGTTTCAGGCCTAGTAGTGGCAATAGTAAGCCATTCGTTATCATCTTTTATCTTGTATTTTACATAATACAATTTTGACTGAACTTCTTTATAAATTACTTCTTCATCGGAAACAGCGGTTTTACCTTGTGGATCCCAATTTACCATGCGAGCACCACGGTAGATATAGCCTTTCCCATATAAGTCTACAAAAACCTTTATAACCGCTTTTGACATTTCGGGTTCCATAGTAAAACGTGTGCGATTCCAGTCACAAGAAGCCCCTAATTTTTTAAGCTGTTCTAGGATAATTCCGCCATATTTTTCTTTCCATTCCCAAGCATATTTCAGAAATTCTTCTCTTGAGATATCTCTTTTTTCAATGCCTTTTTCCTTTAGCATTTTTACTACTTTTGCCTCAGTAGCAATAGAGGCATGATCTGTCCCTGGTACCCAGCAAGCTTCTTTTCCTTGCATTCTTGCCCTCCTAATTAGTACATCTTGTATGGTATTATTAAGCATATGCCCCATGTGTAAGACTCCTGTTACATTAGGTGGGGGAATTACAATGGTGTAAGGCTCTTTTTCCGGATTAGGTTTAGAAGCAAAAAATTGCTTTTCCATCCAGTATTCATACCATTTATCTTCAACTTCTAAGGGGTTGTATGTCTTGTTCATGTTAATTTTAAAAGCTTAAAGAGCAAAAATACAAGGCTTTATTTAAATAATAGTAGCTGCTAAGGATTTTTTATGTAAGCATAAAAACTGTTCACTTCAGTACCTTTAAGTCCCTACTGCGGTAATGAATCAGGATGTTTCATCTCTTTTTGTATAGGTAGAAATGAATTCTCTATATGCCTTAAAGATATAAGTCACGGATCTAGAGATGCGCTATACAAACCCATCCCGCTCATTTCTTGCATGAATGTACTGTATTGCTTTCTCGTAGCTTTCAGTCAATTCCCTAAATTTTTTTACAGACCCACCTCGGTCTGGGTGGTATTGTTTACTGAGCTTGCGGTACCAGTATTTCACATCTTCAATTTCTGCACTCCAGTCTAGCCCAAAAATTTGCAAATAACTAGGTGCTTTTCTGAATTTATCTACTTGTGCTTTTCTGGCTTCTGTACAAAAAATTTGTCCCCGGGCTTTGGTTTCCCCTTTATTATCGAGTTCTCGTTTGTTTAGTTTAAACACGGGTGTTTTCTCATCAGGCTTAAACTTTTCGTGGTAGCGTGCACCGTATACTTCAATTTCACTGCTCGATTTTTTCTTTATTTGGTATTTACAAGCACCGTATTTCTCATACACAAATTCTAATCTTGAAGTCTCAGAAAAAGCCATATTTTGACCTTTGAGAGCAGCTTCTTCAATAATTTGTTCTAAATACTCTTCTAAAGCAAATTGGTAACTTCTACAAGTTGCTCTTGTATTATTAAGTTTTGCTAAAACCGTTTCCTCGGCTTCTTTAAAATCCTTAGCCGTGCCAAAAAGATGAGGCCTACGTCTATGTTCATGGGCAATCACCCAAAAAACTTTTTCTTCAGGAGTTTCACAAGCCGCCACAAAAGTATGATGCTCCAATCCACTACCTGTAGCATTCACAATTTTTTCTTCAAAAGGTTCTTGATCAGATTCTCTGCGATCTTCAAATATGGTATTTGATTTATCCATTTTGTAAAATTAGAAAATCAACTTTTAAGAATTAACAGTCAGGCAACTTTATCCACATAATTTAATACAAAATTCAACTCAGGGTATAAATACTTGCATTGCAATCAAAAAATAGTAGGATGAAATTAGTAATTATCAAGTAGCGAGATTTGATAAAGGAAAGTGTGGTTTTGTATATTTAGGCTTTAATTATCAAAAAGAAACTATAAATGAAGCTGAAACCTATACTTTTTATTATCACAGGAATCTCTATCCTTTTTTCAATTAAAGTTAAAGCACAAGAATCTCCACTTATCCGATACCCTAACTTAAGTCCTGATGGGCAAAAAATTGCTTTTAGCTATCAGGGGGATATATGGATAGCACTTGCCAATGGGAGTCAACCTCAAAGAATTACTATACACGAAGCTTATGAAACAGCGCCTATTTGGAGTCCCAATGGGCAAAAAATTGCTTTTAGTAGCAATCGCTATGGCAATGATGATGTTTTTGTAGTTGACGCAATAGGAGGAATGCCCTTGAGATTGACTTACCATTCTGAAAATGATAACCCCACTGCTTGGCAGGGTAATGAATTTGTACTATTTGAAACTAGAAGAAATTTTGTACATGTTGAAAGAGAAAGAGAAATACACAAAGTTTCTGCTGTTGGTGGAACCCCTTCCCGTTTGCTAGATGCATTGGGTTTTCAAGCAATTCCATCGCCTAACGGGAAACTAATAGCTTTGGTGAAAGGTACTTGCAGAGTAGAACGAGAAGCCTATGAAGGACCGGCAAACAGGGATATTTGGTTATACAATTCAGAAACAGCATCCTACACGCAAATAACTACATTTGAAGGACAAGATATTCAAGCGAATTGGGGAGATGACAATACACTATATTATCTAAGCGCTACAAACGGTACTTACAACATTTACAGCCAAGAAATTACGACAACAGGTGAATTACAAGGTGCTTCTGATGCTCTAACTTCTTTTACAGAAGATGGTATTAGAAATTTTAATGTATCTGCTGATGGCACAAAAATAGTATTTGAGAGACAGGATGGTATTTTTAGTTTAGAAATTGCCAGTAAAGCAGTTAATAAGATTGATGTAAAGCTCAATACAGATTACCGCTTTGATCCGCTGGTGCATAAAACATTTTCGAAAGATGCTACAGAGTTTTCAGTTTCACCTAATGAAAAATACATTGCTTTTGTTGTAAGAGGGGAAATATTTGTTACCGAGAATGACAAAGAAAAAACGCGAACAGTACGACTTACAAAAAGTCCCTATCGCGATCAAGACGTTTCTTGGTTAAATGATTCTTCTTTAGTTTTTACTTCAGACAGGGAAGGGCAATACGATTTATATTTACTCCATTCGAAAGATGCCTATGAAACTAATATTTTTAAAAGTCTAAAACATGAGATAGTTAGAATAACCAATTCGCCTGAAGATGAAAGTGGGCCTATCATCGCACCTGACAGTAAAAAAATTGCCTTTAGAAAAGGAAGAGGGACATTGGTAACTGCCGATATTTCATCTTTAGGTATTTTATCGAAAACAGTTACTTTACAAGATGGTTGGGCAACACCATCAGGTATAAGCTGGAGCCCTGATTCTCGTTGGCTAGCCTATTCATTAGATGATCTCACTTTTAATGAGGAAGTATATATCCATGAAGCGAATGGGAATTCATCACCAGTAAATGTAAGTATGCATCCCAAATCAGATACTGACCCATATTGGAGTGCTGATGGTACTAAGTTAGGTTTTCTTTCTGCCAGGAATAATGGGGATGTAGATGTATGGTTTGCCTGGTTAAAAGAGGAAGATTGGGAAAAAACTAAGCAAGATTGGGAAGATGAAGAGCCGGAAGAAAAAGAGGAAGAAGAAAAGGATGATAAACAAGAAATAAGTCCAATTAAGATAGATTTTGAAGATATTCATTATCGCCTATCACAAGTGACCTCTTTACCTGGCAATGAGGCCAATCTGAGTATATCTCATGATGGAGAATACCTGTATTTTGTCAACAATCGAAGTGGTAGGCAGTCTTTTGAGGCAGAACAGGACTTACATAAAATAAAATGGGATGGTACTGAATTGGAAAAATTAACTACAAAAGGTGCTAACCCATTTAACATACAACTAGGAGCAGAAGGTAAGCATTTGTATGCTCTTAAAGCTGATGGAAGTTTAGTCAGTATTGATACTGAAAGTGGCAAGCAAGAAGGCATACCTTTTATTGCTAAAATGACAATCAATTATAACAAAGAGCGGAACCAATTATTTGAGGAAGCCTGGCGAACACTTAATGCAGGCTTTTACGATCCTGGATTTCATGGAAAAGATTGGCGCTCAATAAAAGAAAAATACAAGGTTTGGGCAATGAAAGCATCTACCCAAAGAGATTTTAGGGATATGTTTAACAAAATGTTGGGGCAATTAAATGCCAGCCATATGGGAATGCGTGGTGCAGATAGGTCAGATACCCAAAAAGAAGTTACTGGTTTATTAGGTCTTGAAATAATGCCGCAGTCAAATGGTATAGCTGTGAAACGGGTAATTCCGCGTTCACCTGCTGATAGAAACAATAGCCAATTAGCAGTAGGTGATATTATTACTCAAGTAAACGGAGAATCTGTTTCTGTATCACAAAATTTCTATGCACCATTAGTGAATACAGTTTCAGAAAAAGTCTTACTTAATGTGAGGAATGTTTCAGGTAATGAGCGAGAAGTAGTTATTAGACCGACAAGTTCACTCAGAACGGAGCTTTATGACGAATGGGTAAAAGATAGAAAGAAATTAACTGCTACCTACTCAGGAGGGAAGTTAGGCTACATACACATTCGGGGGATGAATTGGACGAGTTTTGAACAGTTTGAAAGAGAGTTAATGGCTGCTGGTTTAGGAAAAGAAGGCATTATAATAGATGTTCGTTATAATGGTGGAGGATGGACAACTGATTACCTTATGGCGGTTTTAAATGTGAAACAACATGCTTACACGGTACCTAGAGGAGCTGCACAAGAATTAGCTTCAGAACATACAAAATTTAAAACTTACTATCCTTTTGGTGAAAGGCTACCATTAGCAGCCTGGACAAAATCTTCAGTTGCTCTATGTAATGAGAGTAGTTATTCAAATGCAGAGATATTTTCACATGCTTATAAAAATTTGGGGATTGGAAAACTAGTAGGAAAACCAACTTTTGGTGCTGTAATTTCTACAGGAGGAAAAAGTTTGATTGATGGTTCTTATGTACGCTTACCATTTAGAGGATGGTATGTATACGCTACTGAAAAGAGCATGGAAAATATTCCTGCAACTCCTGATATTATTGTTGAAAATGCCCCAGATAGTAAATCGAAAAATATAGACGAGCAGCTTAAAAAGGCTGTAGAAACACTTTTAACTGAACAATAAAAAAAGGATTAATTGTAGGGTAAGAAGGTCGAGATTATTCTCGACCTTTTATATTTTGCAGGCTTGTAAAAAAACGTTTTATGCTTGATAAATACCTTATTCTAATCAGCTACTTTGCTATCTTATTTCTTATAGGAAAATTATCCTCCAGCAAGATAAAAAACATTAGCGATTATTTTGTTGGAGGAAAAAAACTGGGCTATTGGGTAGTTGCTTTTTCATCGAGGGCTACTGGAGCTTCTGCTTGGGTACTGCTTGGATTAACCGGAATGGGAGCTGTTTATGGTATTAGTGCTTATTGGGTAGCTTTGGGCACAACATTAGGTGTAATAATTTCTTGGTTCTTTATGGCTACCAAGTTCAAGCAAATGACCAATAAGTTTGCTTCTATCACCATTCCTGACTTTTTGGTGTCAAGGTTTCAGGCAACAGGGCACTTATTACGTGGAATATCTGCTACTGTACTATCAGTATTTGTAATAATTTATGTGAGTTCTCAAATAGATGCTACCGGAACTGCTTTTGAAACCTTTTTAGGTTGGGATTATTATGTAGGTGCTTTAGTAGGTTTTGTAATTGTAGTTATTTATACTTTTTCTGGTGGCTTTGTAGCTGTTGCATGGTCTGATGTATTTCAAGGAAGTATCATGTTATTTGGCTTGGTAGCCTTGCCTTTAGTTGCTTTTGGCACATCAGGCGGTTTTAACGAAATCATTTTGAAACTTAATGCTATTGAACCTTCACTATTAAGCATATGGGGCGAGGGAGGGCTCAATTTAGAAAACTTTGTTCGTATTACTGGTTTTGTAATGATTGGCTTAGGCTACTTAGGCAGTCCACAATTATTTGTGAGGTTCTTGTCCATTAAAAATGAAGCAGAAATAAAAAAGGGAAGATGGGTTGCTGTAACACTACAGTTAGTGATGAATGTAGCTGCGGTGAGTATTGGAATTTTAGGACGAGTATTACTTACAGAATCAGGAGAAGACTTAACTGCAAAGTTAGGAAATGGAGGTCAAGATGTACTTATTAAACTTACAGCCTATGCGCTACCATTTTTTACAGGAATTTATATAGCAGCAGTTTTAGCAGCTATTATGTCAACCGTAGATTCTTTATTAGTACTTGCTTCGAGTGCAGTTACACGAGATTTTTATCAAAAGATTTTTCACCCTGAATTAAATGATGCCCGTTTAGTAGGCATGTCGAAAATAGTGACCCTTATATTAGCGGGGGTTGCCCTTTCTGTTGCCCTTATAGTAGCATTCCTAGTGCCCGGTAGAACTATATTTTGGTTTGTTATTTTTGGTTGGTCAGGTTTAGCGGCTTCTTTTTGCCCTGTGATAATCTTGGCTATCTTTTGGAAAGGTTTTTCTGAAAGAGGTGCAATTGCTACAATGATATCTGGTTTTTTATCTGTTCCTTTCTTTAAATTTTATGTAAGCAGTTTGCCATATATAGGTAGTTATTTTCAATTATTGGCTGAGTTACTACCTTCTTTCATTATCGCACTATTAGCAGGATTGCTCTTTAACAAAAAATAAAAAACACAAATGTAAACAATCCTAAATAATAGCAGAAAAGAGGACTT
>JBCDJE010000108.1:0-9886 GCA_038748185.1 Bacteroidota bacterium | reverse complement strand
TTTTATAAAAATATTTCTTTTGTTAGCAACATTTTGTAAAACCTTTATTGTTGATATATCAAATGCCTAACCACTTAGGTTTTAAGAAACCAATATACTTCCCATTCTTTATTCAAACAGTTTGAGATGTAAACAAAATTAAATTTTTACTCTTAATCTTTTAACAGATTGTCAAATAATTACTAATCTTTGTAACCTATCTTCAAATGCTATTAAAACTTTATGAATCTTTTTTATAGAGAAGCCGGTCAGGGGACACCTCTCATCATTCTTCACGGATTATTTGGCTCTTCTGATAATTGGTTAAGTATTGCTAAAACTATTGCTGAACACTATAAAGTATATATTTTAGACCAGAGAAATCATGGACAATCTCATCATACTGAGATTTTTGATTACGAAGCAATGGCTGAAGACCTATTCGCTTTTATCGAAAAACATGATATAGAACAACCGGTAATTTTAGGGCACTCCATGGGTGGTAAAGCAGCAATGAAATTTGCTTTAAAATATCCTGATCGTCTTAGGAAATTGATAGTAGTAGATATAGCCCCCAAAGCTTATCCTGTACATCATCAAAAGATATTGGCAGGACTCCATTCAATCAATCTAAAGGAAGTTAGAAGCAGAAAAGACGCTGATGAAGTACTTGCACTACATGAACCCATTAAAGAAGTAAGGCAATTCTTACTGAAAAATCTCTATAGAGATTCTTCTGGAAACTTTAATTGGCGAATTAATTTACCTGTTATATCGGAAAATATCGAGCATGTAGGCGAACTAATAGAGTCATCTGTACCTTTTACTAAACCCACTCTATTTGTAAGAGGTGAACATTCAACATATATAGTTGAAAATGATTTCGATGCTATAAAAAAACTGTTTCCCAGAGCGCAAATTAAAACTGTATATAATGCTGGACATTGGATACATGCCGAACAACCCGCTGTTTTCACCAAATTGCTTTACGAATTTATCTAAATATTCTTTTTCTAAAAATACTTCTATTCGTTCTTTATTTTAAACTTGGTATTTATCATAACAGGTAATCCTAAACGGCTAAATGCGTTCCTATAAAACTATTTTGGATAATCCTTAGATACCATGCAAATTAAGTGGGCTTCTTTTGCCTTTATCAGGTTTACTTTTTGCTATATTATTGGCATTTTAACTTATCTCTTTGTTTCTCCAAAGCTTACCTTTATTCTTTGGCTTTTACCAGTATTCTTACTTATATACACTCTTTTAGTAGTTTTTACAGATAAAGAAAAAAGAAGGAAGCAAACTAGGGTTTTCGCTGCTATTGCTTTACTATTCTTATTATCAGCAGGTTATGAAAATACCAGATTACATGATATTACGAATCATCCACTCCATCTGCATCATGTTAAAGTACCTGTTTTGGCTTATACAGGTAAAATCAGTTCTTTAGTAAAGGAAAAAGAAAAAGGTAGCATTGTTACTATAAATATCAAAACAATAAAAACTGCAGAAGGCTGGCAAGAAGCAGTAGGTAAAGTAAACTTATTTCTTGCTTTTAAAAAGCCTTATCCTAATATAAACGATCAAATATTGATTAAGGGCTACCCAAAAGAAGTAAGCCTACCATTGAATCCGGAGGAATTTAATTTCAAGAAATACCTTAATTTTCAACAAATTTACTATCAAGATTATATAAAAGAAGGCCAAATTCACATCACTCAACAAAGTGAGGGCTTAAGTTTTTTATACTTTGCACAATCACTTAGAAAATTTGCTAAAAATAGTTTTCAGCAATACATAAGTCCCGGAAATGAGCAGGATATTGCACTTGCACTAGTCCTTGGTATTAAAGATCAACTTGATGTAGAAATAAAAAATGCCTACTCAGGGGCAGGTGCCATGCATGTATTGGCCGTTTCAGGATTACATGTCGGCATTATCTATAAATTAATCTCCTTTTTTCTACTCTTTTTCCAAAAGAAAAAATTTGGAAAATTGATTTTTGGTTTAGCTATAGCAACTATTTTATGGTTTTATGCAGCACTTACAGGTTTTTCGCCATCTGTGGTAAGAGCTACTACTATGTTTACTTTTGTGTTAGTAGCTCACGTGCTAAACAGAAAATCCAGTATTTACAATACTTTGGCAGTTTCAGCGCTGTGTATGCTTATCTATAACCCTTATAACCTATTGCAAGTAGGTTTTCAGTTATCTTACATAGCGGTTTATGGCATTGTATATCTTTATCCGAAAATTTACCATATCGTTAGCTATCCTTTAGGAATTATAGCTGACAAACTATGGCAGTTGAGTGCAGTTTCCATTGCTGCACAAATAGCTACTTTCCCATTAACACTTTATTACTTCCATCAATTTCCAGTATATTTTTTATTGGCCAATCCTTTTGTAATTATGATTGCTGGTGCAGTAGTTTGCATTGGTGTAATTTTACCATTTATTGCCCTTCTTCATGACATTCCAGCATTAATATTTGGAAAGTTTTTAGAGCTCATCATATTATTTATGAATCATTTGGTTACTGGCATCAACCAATTACCTTTTGCCAAAACCAACCCGATCTACGTACAACTTTTTGACATAATTTTTATTTATCTTATCATTTTTTTACTTGTTCAGTTCTTTGAAAGGAAGAAATTAATTTATCTAAAACTCTCAGTAATAAGCTTATTTTTATTAAGTATTTCTTCTGTTTACCATAACCATTTAGCAATGCAAAGTAAACAATTAACTGTCCATCATATTAATAAACACTCATGCGTCAGTATTATATATCAGCAAGAGGCTTATATATTAACAGATAAGACGCTTTTAAATCAAAAAGATAAGCTCAATTTTCATATAAATAATCATTTGCTTAAAAACGGTGTAAAAGACTATCATTTTTTTCATTTACAAAATGATATATCTTCAATACCTTTTCCGATTGACAAAAAGGACGGAGTCCTTTTTCTAGTAATAGAAGGGAAAAAAATTGCCTTAATTGAAGAGGCTTTGTCTTCCAAAACACTATCTTTTTCTGCTGATGTTGTGATAGTCCGCAATGATGCAATTAATCACCTTGATCAATTAAAGAATATAAAAAGCAAGCAGTTATTGTTAGATGGGTCTAACAGTTGGAAGACTATGAACCTTCTTACTAAACAGAAAAAAGCTACAGATGCAAGGCTCTACTACACCAAAAAATCAGGAGCATTTTCTTTGGCTCTTTAGCTAAAATTACGATGCTTTTTTAAAATAAAAATTCACTGAATCTTATAAAATATTGATAGTTTTACAAAGAATTATTAGCAATCAGTCTTCATTTTTTTAACTACATAAATTACATTCTATTGACACTCATAAAATCTATTTCAGGCATTAGAGGAACTATTGGAGGCAAACCTGATGAAAACTTAACCCCACTAGAAATAGTTAAATTTACAGCTGCTTATGCCCACTGGGTAAAGCTTGAGAATAAAGACCCTAAAGTTGTAGTAGGCAGAGATGCAAGAATATCAGGAGAAATAGTAACTAATCTCGTAAAGTCTACCTTAGCTGCTATGGGATGCAATATTATCGATTTAGAACTTTCAACCACCCCAACAGTTGAAGTAGCTGTTACAGAAGAAAAAGCAGCAGGAGGGATCATTATTACAGCTAGCCATAACCCTTCCCAATGGAATGCGCTTAAACTTTTAAATAATAAAGGAGAATTTATTTCTGATAAAACAGGACGATTTATATTAGATATAGCAGAAAAAAATGAATTTGATTTTGCAAACATAAATCAACTAGGTACTATAAAAAAAGTTGAGGACTACATAGCGAAACATATAGAACTAATAATCAAATTACCTTTGGTAAATCTTGAAGCAATAAAGAAGAAAAACTTTAATATTATTGTTGACGGCGTAAACTCCACTGGTGGAATTGCAGTACCCATGCTATTACGCACTTTGGGTATTGAAAATATTACTGAGTTGTACTGTGAACCTAATGGCAAATTTCCACATAACCCTGAACCCTTACCTGAACATATTACTGAGATTTGTGGTAGGATGGAAAATGGCAATTTCGATTTAGGCATTGTAGTTGACCCTGATGTTGACCGATTAATGTTCATCTGTGAGGATGGAACACCGTTTGGAGAAGAATATACCCTAGTTTCAATTGCTGACTATATTCTAACACATAATAAAGGAAATACTGTATCTAATCTTTCTTCTACTAAAGCATTGAAAGATGTTTCAATCAACCATGGCTGTAACCATTATGAGGCAGCAGTAGGTGAAGTAAATGTTGTTACTAAAATGAAAGAGGTAAATGCAGTAATTGGTGGAGAGGGCAATGGTGGGGTTATTTACCCTGAACTCCATTACGGTAGAGATGCATTAGTAGGAATAGCATTGTTTCTTAGCCATCTAGCCAATTTCTCAGGCTCTACCAAAATGTTAAGAAGAAGTTACCCTAATTATACTATTTCCAAAAATAAAATAGAGCTAAACCCAACTATAGATGTAGATAAAATACTACAAGAAATAGAAAAGAGATACCAAAACCATGAAATTAATAACATCGATGGTGTAAAAATCTATTTTGACAATGAATGGGTTCAACTAAGAAAATCTAATACTGAGCCTATTATTAGAATTTACGCTGAATCGGATTCTATTTCTAAGGCAGACAGTCTTGCGAAAAAAATCATCTCCGACATAAAAGAAATTTTATAAAAAAAGCCCTCAAAAAATTATGAGGGCTTCTACATATTAGGCTAAAAAGTAATTAAACTTTAATTTCCACGTCTACTCCACTCGGAAGTTCTAATTTCATAAGTGCATCTACTGTTTTAGCAGAAGATGAATAAATATCTACAAGTCGCTTATAAGTGCAAAGTTGAAACTGCTCTCTAGACTTTTTACTTACATGAGGTGATCTTAGAACAGTAAATTTTTCTTTTACTGTTGGTAAAGGAATTGGTCCACTAACTACAGCTCCTGTTGCCTTTACTGCCCTTACGATCTTTTCTGAAGATTTATCAACAAGATTATGATCGTATGATTTTAACTTAATTCTTATTTTCTGGTTCATAATAGAAATGTATTAGCCGTCTGCTAATAATGAATTTATCTTTTTATATGTAATAAAATACAAAGAGGAAGATAATTGCTTATCTTCCTCAGAAATTAACCTTTTGATTTAGTAATTACTTCTTCTGCAATATTCTTAGGTACTTCAGAATAATGAGAAAAAGTTAAAGATGCAGATGCACGACCCGATGTAATTGTTCTCAGGGCAGTTACATATCCAAATAATTCTGAAAGAGGTACATCAGCTTTTATCACTACAGCACCGCCTTTCACTTCTTGCCCTTTCGGTAAACCACTACGCTTATTAATATCTCCAATTACATTACCAGTATATTCATCAGGAGAAACAACTTCAACAGCCATAACTGGCTCTAACAATACTGGTTTACACTTTTTAGCAGCTTCTTTAAAACCTATTTTTGCTGCCATTTCAAATGAGAGGCTATCTGAATCTACATCGTGAAAAGAACCAAAAAATAGTCTTGCTTTCATAGATTCAAGCGGGAAGCCTGCCAAAATACCATTTTTCATGGATTCTTGAAATCCCTTTTGTACAGCCGGGATGAATTCTTTAGGAATAACCCCTCCTTTGATCTCATCTAAAAACTGTAACCCAGGCTTAATATTCCCATCATCATCAGGGTCTGCAGGAGCTAGTTCAAATTGAATATCTGCAAATTTACCTCTACCACCTGTTTGTTTCTTGAAAACTTCTCTATGCTCCGTAGACCCATTAATTGCTTCTTTATAAGCAACTTGAGGAGCACCTTGGTTTATTTCAACCTTAAACTCCCTTCTCAACCTATCAATGATAATTTCCAAGTGAAGCTCTCCCATACCTCTAAGGATAGTCTGCCCCGTTTCAGGATCAGATTTAACTGTTAGTGTGGGGTCTTCCTCTACAAGTTTTGTTATCGCATTACTTAGTTTATCAACATCAGCTTGTTTCTTAGGCTCAATCGCATATCCAATAACAGGCTCTGGGAAAGTCATTTCTTCTAATACAATAGGCTTTCCAAGTTCTACTAATGTATCTCCAGTTTTTATATCTTTAAACCCTACCCCAGCACAAATATCACCTGCTTCTACCTTATCAATAGCATTTTGCTTATTTGAATGCATTTGAAGAAGCCTAGAAATGCGCTCTTTCTTTCCAGTTCTCATATTGTATATATATGAACCAGAAGAAAGCTCACCGGAATAGGCTCTCATAAAACACAATCTTCCGACAAATGGGTCTGTAGCAATTTTAAATGCCAATGCAGAGAAAGGCTGACTTGCTTCTGGTTTACGAAGTTCCTCATTGCCAGTATCAGGATTCATTCCTGAAACCGGAGGAAGATCGAGTGGTGAAGGTAAGAAAGCAATAACAGCATCAAGCAAAGCTTGCACGCCTTTATTTTTAAAAGCAGAGCCACAAAGTACTGGTGAAAAAGACATATCGATTACAGCAGCACGTACAGCAGCTTTAATTTCTTCTTCTGTAATAGAATCAGAATCTTCAAAAAACTTCTCTAGAAGTGCTTCATCATATTCTGCAACAGATTCAATTAATTGCTGCCTCCATTCTTCGACCGTATCAGCTATATCTTCAGGGATATCTATAGTTTTATAAGTCATCCCCTTATCTTCCTCATTCCATACAATTGCCTTATTGGTAATCAGATCTACTACCCCCTTAAAACCTTCTTCAGCACCAATGGGTATTTGAAGGGGCACAGGGTTAGCACCTAATTTTTCCTTTATCTCATTAACAGCCTTGAAGAAATCGGCTCCAGCTCTGTCCATTTTGTTCACAAAACAGATTCTAGGCACCTTATACTTATCAGCTTGACGCCATACAGTTTCTGATTGTGGTTCTACACCAGAAACAGCACAGAATAAGGCTACTGCTCCATCTAATACTCTCAACGACCTTTCAACTTCAACAGTAAAATCTACGTGACCTGGCGTATCGATAATATTTACACGATATTCCTTGGTATCTTTAGTAGCTTGGCCTTGAACTGTAGGGTATTTCCAAAAAGTGGTTGTAGCAGCAGAAGTAATTGTGATACCTCTTTCTTGCTCTTGCTCCATCCAGTCCATAGTAGCTGCACCATCATGTACCTCACCAATCTTATGACTTAGACCTGTGTAGTAGAGAATACGTTCTGTAGTAGTTGTTTTACCAGCATCAATGTGTGCCATGATGCCAATATTGCGCTGAAATTTTAAATCTTTTGCCACTTTTAATTAGAATCTAAAATGAGAAAATGCTTTGTTCGCTTCTGCCATTCTATGTGTATCGTCTTTCTTTTTTACAGCAGCTCCTTCACCTTTAGAAGCAGCCATGATTTCACCTGCCAAACGCTCTTTCATAGTTTTTTCATTGCGTTTTCTGGCAAAGGTTATCATCCACTTTATGCCTAATGCCGATTTTCTTTCAGGTCTTACCTCAGTAGGTACCTGAAAAGTAGCTCCCCCTACTCTCCTACTCTTTACCTCAACAGCAGGAGTAACATTGTTTAATGCCTTTTTCCAAACATCTAATCCATTAACAACATTATCATCTTTCCCCAACTTATTTTCAACTATCTCAAGCGCATCGTAAAATATAGCATATGCTGTACTTTTCTTACCATCTAGCATTAAACTATTTACAAACTTAGTCACCAAAGTATCTTTGTACTTTGGGTCAGGCAAAACGTATCTTTTACTTGGTTTACCTTTTCTCATAATTTTTTATACTTAATAAATTATTATTACTTTTTAGCCTCTTTAGGTCTTTTTGCTCCGTATTTAGATCTTCTTTGCGTTCTACCATTCACACCAGCAGTATCAAGCGCCCCTCTAATAATATGATATCTCACACCAGGTAAATCTTTTACCCTACCTCCTCTTATCAATACTATTGAGTGCTCTTGTAGGTTATGACCCTCACCGGGAATGTAAGCGTTCACTTCTTTACCATTAGTTAACCTTACCCTAGCCACTTTTCTCATAGCTGAATTAGGTTTTTTAGGTGTAGTAGTGTAAACACGTGTACATACTCCTCTTCTTTGAGGGCAAGAATCCAAAGCAGGTGACTTAGATTTAGAAACCTGTTTGCTTCTACTTTTCCTTACTAATTGTTGTATAGTAGGCATTTATATAATGGGTTTTTATTCTTTAATTCTTAATTTTTGGTCTGCAAAGGTAGGAATATTGTATACTAATTACAAAGTACCCACAAAATTATTTTCTACTTTGTGAAATACCTCATTTTTCAAGGTTAATCACAGTTTTGATGTTACATTTCGAAGGTAAAAATCAGTGATAACTAATGCAGCCATAGCTTCTACAATAGGAACTGCTCTGGGTACTACACAAGGGTCATGTCTACCCTTACCTGTAACAGTAACCTCCTCACCCGCTTCATTTAAGCTACCTTGGTCTTGCATAATAGTGGCTACCGGTTTAAAAGCAGTATTAAAATAAATATCTTCTCCATTTGAAATGCCTCCTTGAACTCCTCCAGAGAAATTAGTCTTCGTTTTAGTTTTGCCTAAAGCATCTTTATAAAAAATATCGTTATGCTCCGAGCCGTTGAGCTTTACTCCTTCAAAACCACTTCCTATTTCAAAACCTTTTACTGCATTAATGCTTAACATAGCCTTGCCTAATTCTGCGTGGAGCTTATCAAAAACAGGTTCACCTAAACCAACAGGCACACCTTGTACCACACAAGTAACTATTCCCCCAATGGTATCTCTTTTTTTGCGTGTAGTATCTATTAAGTTTATCATACTTTCTGCAGTTTGCGCATCTGGGCAACGCACAATATTATCGTCAATCTTATTAAAATCTAACTGATGATAAGGTATGCCTAATGAAAGGCTACCTACTTGAGAAACATATGCATGAATAGTAATCTTTTTTGCAGCTAAAAATTGTTTCGCAATAGCACCTGCGGCTACCCTAGCTAGTGTTTCTCGAGCAGAACTTCTTCCTCCTCCTCTATAATCTCTTATGCCATACTTTTCTGTATAGGTATAGTCTGCATGCGAAGGTCTAAATTTATCTTTAATATGAGAGTAATCTTTGCTGCGCTGATCTTGGTTATGTACTACTAGACTTATGGGTGTTCCTGTAGCTTTGCTCTCAAAAACGCCGGAGAGGATTTCCACTTGGTCGGCTTCTTGGCGCTGTGTTGTAATTTTAGATTGTCCTGGTCTTCTCCTTTGTAATTCTCTATTAATAAAGGTTTCATCTATTTTTAAACCTGCTGGGCAACCGTCAATTACTACTCCTAGTGCTTTTCCATGCGATTCACCATAAGTAGTTATCTTAAAAATTTTACCGTATGTATTCACCTGTAAAGAATGAGTTCTTTTAATAAAAAAATCAAAATTAAACTTTTCTGTTTATTTCGCCCCGATTTGTATTTATTTTCGGGAAATACTGTATTACTATTTTGTTTACTAAGACTTAGCAGGATGAAATACTTTTTATCAGGTAAAAAAAATACTAAATTAATTTGTTAGCTTATTTAGTAATGATCAAAAAATAACCTTTCCTTTTTAAGATGTTCTTTAGGGCACAGCCTCCGTTGTTGAAATCTCATTTAGCGCTGCTAAACTATAATTTCAACGCCTTGCCTGTAAAATCAAAAACTACCTTAAAATCGCAAACTTTTTATTTCATCATTACTTAACTAAAATAATAATATCAAAAATGCGTATACGGCACTCAAAAGATTTTTGCCTTAATTGTCATCGAAAACTTTCAGCAAAAGAAAACTATTGCCCGAAATGCGGGCAAGAAAATACAGATTATAAATATCCCCTTTGGCGACT
>JBCDJE010000107.1:0-9936 GCA_038748185.1 Bacteroidota bacterium | reverse complement strand
GAGCCGTTAAATACTGTAGCTTGGTTAAGTATCACAAAATCAGTTCGTTTGTTAAATCTTTTTGCGTTTAAACGAGCATTCTTCATCGTTGAAAGGCTTAATGCCGTGGTAGGATGGATATAAAATACATCTGCCTCAGCTACTTTCTGATTATCTGTAAAACCAGATTCAGAAGGAACATAGTCTGCCCAATCTGTTTTTGATGGTAATGCTGCCCAACATTCAGGTTCGCTATAATTAGGGGCATTAGGTAAATTTTGCGCATTAATTCGTGTTGATAGTCCGGCTAAAGTGATAAAAAATACAATAGAAAATCTATTTAAATTCATAGTCGATTGGAAAGTCGTTTGAAATGTATTTTATAATGTTTACTAAAATCTTATCGAAATATTTTTATAAGATTCAGTTTTTACCAAAATCAATAATTTGTCCAGTTTTTTTCAATTAATTTAGCTAACCAAAATAAGCATTTATTCATTCAACTTAACTGAAACATTATGCGAAAATATCTTTTCAAGACGCTTTTACTAATCTTTGTACTCAATGCATGTAATAATGCAAAACAAGAAATGACAGAAAAATCTGAAAACGTGGCTACTACCGAGACACCAAAAGAAACGATGACAGAATTAGAAAGAGAGCACCAATTGTACAGAGCAGGTTATGCAGACAGTGTGAACCAAGGACTAATTGAAGAAGATAACTTTAAAGGTTCGGCTAGGAAAGAAGTTACTGGAAATGTTGGAGGTACTGAAATATCTATTAATTATGGTTCGCCAGGTAAACGCGGTAGGGTTTTATGGAACGGATTAGTTTCTTACGATCAGGTTTGGGTTACTGGTTCACATTGGGCAACTGCAGTCAATTTCAGCAAGGATGTTAAAATAGCAGATACTACTGTTCCAGCAGGAATGTATGGTTTTTTCACTATTCCCGGCAGAGAGAACTGGACGCTCATTATCAATAAAGTATATGACCAACACCTCGCAGAAGAGTACAAAGAATCGGAAGATATAGTACGCATCACAGTGCAACCGGAAACACTTGACGATGTGGTACAAAGGCTTACTTATGAGATTGAAGAAACAGTTGATAAGCAAGGCAATATAACCATGGCATGGGATCAGGTAAAAGTGGCTATGCCTTTTGTAACAATGTAGTATTTTTGATTTTAAGGCTTATAGGCTATACACCCAATAAGCCTTAATTTCGATGGTTACTATGCCAAAAATTCATCATTTTCTCACCTTCCAATCTTATGCAAGACCTTTCTATTACACTGATACAAACTACCATTTACTGGGAAAACGTACAAGCTAATCTTAGTCATTTAGAGGAAAAAATCTGGGAGTTGCAAGACAACACAGATATCATTATCCTGCCTGAAATGTTCAATACGGGGTTTAGCATGAATGCTGAAAAACTGGCTGAACCTATGAATCTCACTACCACTAAATGGATGAAACAAATGGCAGCACAAACCCGAGCTTGCTTATGCGGAAGTATTATTGTAAAAGAATATGGCAAGTTTTTTAATAGACTACTCTGGGTTCAGCCGGATGGTAAATATTTTTTTTATGATAAAAGACATCTATTCAGGATGGCGAAAGAACATCAAATTTTTTCAGCAGGAATTAACAGATTGGTAGTTGAATGGAAAGGATGGAAAATCTGCCCACTTGTTTGTTACGACCTGCGTTTTCCGGTATGGAGCAGAAACCGCAATAATGAATATGACTTATTAATTTATGTTGCTAACTGGCCTGCTGCCAGAGAAAGTGCTTGGAATACATTACTACCTGCTAGAGCTGTAGAAAACCTTTGCTATACAATTGGACTGAATCGATGTGGCGAAGACGGATTGAATATTCCTTATCAGGGCGATTCGCGGATAGATGATTATTTAGGTAAAAACCTATTGCAGATGGGGAAAGAAGAAAACATGACTACTTCAATACTTTCGTTAGAGAAGCTAGCAAGATATAGGGAGAAATTCCCTGCTCAGCATGATGCAGATCAATTTGAATTAAAGAGCTTGTAATTTTTAAAGCTACTTGACTACTAATTTATCAGATGTTCAATTTAATTGATGAGATATGGAGCCAAGTAGATTTAATTTTAAAACAAATACCCCATCATTTTTATCAAAGTTCTTTGCCAATCGCTCAGGGCGAGTTGCAGCTATTGGAGCTGGAGTATTAGCTGTATTCCTTGTATTTTCTACTTTTTATATTGTAAATCCTGGGAATGTAGGTGTAATTACAAAATTTGGTGCTGTACAGGATGAAATCTTGGCTGAAGGTATTCATTTGGTGAATCCGGTTGCAACAAAAGTAGTCCCAATTAATGTTCGCGTTCAAAAAATAGACGCTGATGCTACTGCCTCTTCTAAAGATTTACAGAATGTTACTTCGAAAGTAGCTTTGAACTTTTACCTTTCTAAAGAAAAAGCAAATACCATTTTTCAGGAATTGGGCCTGGATTATCGAATAACGATTATCGAGCCTGCTATCCAAGAGTCGATTAAATCGGCTACAGCCGCTTATACGGCAGAAGAATTGATTACCAAGAGACCGGATGTAAAACAGGATGTTTTTGAAAGTATCAAAGACCGGTTAGAAAGAAATAACATTATTGTGACAGACTTTTCCATCATAGACTTCAATTTCACAGAAGAATTTAACAAAGCGATTGAGAAAAAACAGATTGCCGAACAATTAGCGCTTACTGCAAAGAACGACCTCAATAGAATACAAACCGAGGCAGAGCAAGCCCTTGCTAAAGCCGAAGGGGAAGCCAACTCAAAACTAGCAATAGCCAAAGCTCAAGCCGAGTCGCAAAAACTGCTTCAAGCATCAGTCAATGATGATATTTTGCAATTACAAGCTATAGAAAAGTGGGACGGTTCTATGCCTATGGTAATGGGTGAAGGTAATGGTAATGCTTTTTTCGATATTGTTGGTGCAATGAGTAAGAAGAGGAAGTAATGAAAAAGGAAGCTTTCGCCTCCTTTTTTCATTTTCTAACCCTTTATTTTCCTGTACACAAAAAGCAAAAGTAAAGCTCCTCCAATGGCAACTAAAAAGCTTCTAATATTAAATCCAGATACATCGCCAAAACCTAGCATTGTCCCGATGTATCCACCAACAATAGCGCCTGCAATTCCGATTAAAATAGTTACAATAAAACCACCTGGATCTTTGCCTGGCATAATCCATTTAGCTAGAGCTCCTGCAATAAGTCCAAAAATAATCCAAGATAAAATTCCCATAATTTTTTATGATAAGTTTGAGGATAGAGGTGAGTAGTTTAAGCAGCCTTGCGTATTATTTTATCTACAAGATAAAGAAATCTATAACAATTACAAGATTGAGTTATAAGTATTACAGAAAAATAGCCTCAAACGTTTTGCATTTTCATATCTAAGAATAGAATCAAAGGTGTTTTTCAAAAAGCCTCCTTTTTTGAAATTAAATAAGTACTAATTGTTGTTAGACAATTAATTGTTGCAATTTTACATCTTATAAAAATATCTCTCTATTATTGATTTTTCTTCCTAACTGAACTTTAAAAAATGGCGCAATTCATTAAGAAAGCCAATATTATACTTTTTAGCGCTTGCTTGCTTTATGCTTGTAATAATGTTGAAATAGATGAAATAGTTTTTTTCTCAGCCATTGGTGGTATTTTCCCCCTTAATAATTTCGAAGACCCTGATGACCCTAAAGTAATATTACCAGGAAGTTTTGTATGGGTAGAGGCTTCTGAACTGGGAGAAAATAGTGACTTGTTGCTGGATACTTTCAACTTAAGCCAGCAAGAAATAGAGACCGCAATACCTGAAACGGTTGATCTTGCATTACTTACCGAAGATGCTAATTGGCGTTTCCTAAGAACAGTACAACTATTTTTATACAATGAAACCGGTGATGATAGCTTATTAATAGCTCGACTTGATTCAGTTGCTACAAATGAAGACAGTGTAATTTCATTGAATGCTAACAATGAATCTATCCGAAATTTTATTTTTCAAGAACAGTTTAGGCTAAAAGCACAACTCGAACTTAGAGATACCCTCAATGAAAGTTACTTATTCGAAGCAGTAGGTATCAACCGTTTGAAAGGAAGTATTAAATAAATGCTCAATTAATAACTGATAATTTTAAATTCTGTCCGCCTATTCAACTGGTGTACATTTTCATCACAATCACCTTGTGGACATTCAATCGCTAATTGTGATTTACCATAAAAGCGATATGTTAAACGATATGCATCGATTCCTTTTGAAGTAATATATGCCAGCGCAGCATTTGCTCGCTTTTTAGACAGTTCTTTATTATAATCTTCACTTCCTCTTTGATCGGTATGAGAACTTAATTCTATAAAAATAGTAGGATTATCTTTCAGAATAGCTATTACTTCATCGAGTGTTTCTATTGCTTTAGAAGTAATGGCATATTTATCGAATTCGTAATAAATGTTTTCTATTTCGAGAATTTTATTTACTTCTAATTTTTCAATAGGCACTTCTGGTTTAAGCTGATAGTTAGCCGTATCGGTAAAAACTTGTACCTTTTCAACAAAATGACCTTCTTTATCTATTTTTATTTCATAATTTTTCTCTTTTTCAGGGAAAAACTGAAACTTACCCTCTCTATTTGTACGTGTTACTTCTTTTTTATTGGCATCTAAATCCATCATAGTAACCTTAGCATTCTCTATAGGATTGTTACCGTCTTTATCAAATGCAACACCTTCTAGCTTGTGAGAGATCCCTTTGTCAAGCTCAAAAAATATAAGCGTATCACTAGTAGGGTTTAAAGATTGTGTTGAAAAATCTATTCGTTTACTTTTGTATTCATCTTTAGAAATAACAAAAATAAACCGCTTGTTTGTAGGTAACTCTAAAGCTATTTCACCATTTTCATTAGTAGTTAAATCTTGTGAGTTTCCTTGCTCATTAATAATTCTGAAAGATACATTCGCAATATTTTTAAACTGAATTGAGTCCATTACCACCCCTTTTATATTCACCTTAGATTCCTTAAAAAAATAGATGTCATCTCCACCTTTGCCACCGGGTCGGTTAGAGGCAAAATATCCGCTCAACTTATCATCACCTTTAAAAATCAATCCGAAATCGTCTCTTTTACTATTGAAGGGAAAACCCAGATTTTCAGGTTCACCTGAAACTATTCCTTTTACTGCCTTAACACTAAATATATCGAGTCCCCCGAGCCCTGTATGCTGGTCGGAAGAAAAGAATAAAGAACTACCTAAAAGGGTTGGAAAAAGCTCTCTTCCTTTTGTATTTACCTTAGCACCTAAATTTTTAGGCTCAGCCCATTTACCATCTATTTTTCTACAATAATAAATATCCGTTTCTCCAATACTTCCGGGTCTGTTAGATACAAAATATATTACATTTCCATCCGCAGAAATTGCAGGATGACCAGTAGCATACCCTTTAATATTATGCTCAAATGCTTTTAGATTCTTCCACTCTCCATTGTCATACTTTAAAGTGAAAATATTGAGTAGATACTTTTTTTCTCCACCTTTTTTATCGACTGGGCTATTTCTCGTGAAATAAAGTGTTTGAGATAGCACATCATACACAAAAGGGCCTTCATGCATATCAGAATTCAATATTTTTGGTAAGGGCAATACTTGTTTATCATCCTTATTTTCTACTTTATAAATATCAATAAAAGCCTCATTATCCCAATAATACCGTTTCTTTTCTTCAAGTATCCTCGAAGAACAAAACAACAATTCTCCATTTAATAAATAAGGACTAAAGTCATTTTCTGTTGAATTAAAAACTTCATTTTCTATATAAATTTTCAGCCTATTTTCTAATAACTGTTCAGAAACATTACAGGCTCTTATATAGCCTAATACTTCTTTATTTCTGGGATGTAGCGATAGAAACTTTTTAAGAATCGTCTTAGCTTTCTCATAGTCGCCTAGTCTTAAAAGTATTTTTCCATATTCCAAAAAAACAGTTTTATCTTCTAATACAGTGGATTGAATTAGTTTTAGGTAAACGCTTGCAGCTTCCTCAGGTTGGTTCGTCAAACCATAACAGTTAGCGAGTTTTATATAGTCTGCTTCTTTTATAGCTTCAGCTTGGGAGAATGCATCTTTGAAGTAAGGAATTGCACGGGAGTATTCATAGTAATTATAATGATTATAAGCTTTTCTTAAGGCCACTTCTTGGGCATTTACTATTAGGTGAGTTAATATGGAAAATATAAGTGTTATGTATGCCTTGCCTTTCGCGTATTTCATCATGCTATTGGTTAAAAATATCGTGGACTTAATATTTTGGATTTCAATTTTTGATAATCTATACCAATAAATATCTCGTGAGAACCTGAGGTTACTTGCTGCAAAGGTGTAAGTGGATAATCGTAAGCATATCCAAACCAAATTGATTTTTTTGTATGAAATTGAGTAGATAGTACAATTCCATCTCTCGTTCGAAAGCTCCCGCCTATCCAGAAAGCCTTACGGAATATAAACATAGCATTCAGATCTGCTTGTAAAGGCGCTCCGGCAACATATTTCAGTAATACTGAGGGTTTAAAATTTACTTGTGGCGAAAGTGTTAGTAAAGTGCCCGTTGTAAAAAAATAGTGTTTGAAAAGCATTGCCTCATTTTCCGGATTATTTGGACTTAGCTCATGTGAAAGTAATACAGGTACAGAAAAACCAGCAAAAAACTTTTTGTTATTCCAATATGCTCCTACACCAAAGTTAGGCTTCCAGAAGGATTCATTTCCTTGTGAGAAAGTAATATCTCCTTCTTGTGCTGTAACTACTTCTGACCAATTATTTTGGAAATTTACGATACCGCCTTGAAAGCCCAATCTTAAAAATCCGGATCTTAACTTTAGCCTATAACTATAAGAAGTCATCATGCTTAGGTTTTTGCTTATGCCAATTTGATCATTCACTATATTCAAACCCAAACCTATTTTCTTTTGCATTACTGGTGCATGAATGCCAAAAGTCTGCGTGGTTGGGGCACCGGGAATTTGCACCCATTGATTGCGGTAACTCAAAACACCACTCACAGCATCGCGACTGCCTGCATAGGCTGGATTAATTGCCAACCCATTTACTAAATAGTGAGAAAACATAGGTTGTTGTTGCCCATACACTGGCAAATACATACCTATTAACACTAAAAAGATGAGAGTATATTTATCTATGGATGATAACATAGCCTGAAAAAGTATTTTTTATATTTTTAGCTGACAACACATAGAAATAAGTACCATCGGGAAGAATTGCACCTTGCTGATTTCTCCCATCCCAATTATTTAAATAGGGTGATGCATTGTAAACCTCTTCTCCCCACCTATTAAATATTCTCAATGTATTCTCCGGCACAAGTTGAAGGTCTTCAATTACAAAAAAGTCGTTTATAAAATCTCCATTAGGACTGATACCTGAGGGTATAGTTAGTACTATATTTTCTATGACTTCAATGGTAATTGTAGCCACTGAATTATAAGATGGATTACCAGTATCTTCAATAGTATACTCAAAGGAAGTCATACCAGTAAATCCAGGTTCTGGTATAAAAATCAGTTGCCCGTTTTCTAATGAAACACTGCCTTGTGCAGGTTGTGAAAAAGAAACTAGTTTTAGTGAATCCCCATCGAAATCAGTATCGTTCACCAAAGGTAGTAGGATAATAGGTTGGTCTTTTTCAGCTAGAATAGTATCATTAACTGCTAGCGGAGGAATATTGGTGAGATTTGTATTAATGAATACAGTGGCAGTATCACATTTCTCTGGCAAATCAACTGTACAGATTGCATAAGTGAGCGTATCGGGATTTTCAAAACCTACATTCGGTTGGTAATCTAATATTCCATTATCGGATAGTTGGTAAGAGCCATTTTTCGGAGGCAAAACAATTTGATAAGTAACAGGAGCATCAGTGACATCATTTATCGAAAGGTCCACAGAGTTTTCAATGATCTCTACAATATCATCAACAGCATCTATTATCCTATTATCAGCAATTATCTCAATATACACCCAAGCATTGTTACAAGCTATTGGCTCTTCTACTGTACAAATCAAATATTCAATAGAATCTAAACCTATGTTATCAGTGGGAGATTGGTAAGTAATAGCAGTATCCGCAATTGAAGTAATTTCACCAAGTGTTGGATCATCAAGAATTTCAATGGTAAATTCTTGTAAATTATCTTCAGGGTTAAGTGAAACAGTGATTTCTTGACCCACAATAATACTTAAAGACTTATTTTCGGCGCGTAAGCTACTTACAATAGGGCATTTTACATTTCCTTCGGGGTAAAACAAATCATTTACTATACCACCTTGTTCTCCCGCAGTAGCTTCATAATTTGGTCCACCAGTAACTACTATTTCGGGGTGGTTAGTAAAGAAAATAATACCCGATTCCCCTGCAGACAAGTCAGTAACTATTGCAGCATTATTTGCTGATGAACTAAAAACAACTCCACCACCACCACCACCACCAGGCCCATGATAATCATTTAGTCTTTTTTCGTTATCGACACTCCCGCCATTTCCACCTTTGGCAAAAATTCTAAAACTAGTTTCAATTTCTTGTACATTTAAATAGACACTACCACCTGCACCACCACCGCCTGCTCCATCATTTTCGGCAATTTCTGTTACCGATTGTCCATTTGCTAGAATACGATTGCCATTATGCTGCAATATTTTTGTAGAGAGGATCACTAAGCCACCACCATTTCCACCATTAGAACTTTCACCATCAGAGGTCTGAGTTGAAGCATTTTGATGACCACCACCGCCTCCACTTCCTAAAAACAACCTATATTGAGATAATGGATATGCATAATTAATTCCTCCTAAACCACCTACATTTGGAGAAGATGAACCACAACCTTTGGCTTGCTTGCCACCCATGCCCCCTTTTCCATAGTTTGCACCACCGCCTCCACCTGTATTATGATTGTTGCCACCACCACCACCAGAAGCCAATGGGCCTCGACCACTATCATTGAATCCATAAGCTACAATAGATTCTCCTTTCCTCCCGCCATCTCCACTCTCATAATTAGAATAAAAATCTTCAAACCCACATATCACATCCGATGAAGTTGAAAAGTCACCTCCTTTAAAACCGATAGCGTCTGCATTTACATTTGCTTGTAAAGTAATAGTATCTGAGGCTTCTAAAAACACAATACCACCCTTTTTACCATCCCAAGGTTTCCCTGTTATTTCTGTTGTTATTTTTAAATTTTTATAGTTACGAATCCCAACTACTTGCACTTTACTGTTGGTATCATATTGTCTTATCAGTCCATGTTGCAAAAAAATAGTATCGTCAAAAACTGCTTGAATACTTCCAAACTCATAAATTCCAGCATTTCCAAAGGCATTTATTTTACCATATCCTATATTATTTACTGTATCGATTAAAGCCCCTTTCATTTGGATAATAAGCACTCTGTCATTTGCTTTAAATCCTGCAGTGCTATCGCAGATTAATACACAATTCGATACTATACTTTCTACAGCAGCATAATTATTTACAATTCCTCCTATTTCATCTTGGGCAAAAACATTAATACTTATTAGGTTGGCTATCCAAACAAGAATGAAAATCTTATAGAAGATACAGTAAAAAAATTTAAGCATATTATCTAAAAAATAGATCTCTCTTACAGATAATTAAGCCTTTTTATAACTAATTATTGTTAATACTTATATTTTATTTAAAGCTTGGCATCTACTTATTTTGGGTAAAATGTCTAAGTTGTTATTAGAAAACAGAAATCACTCATTGAGTAGATAACTTAGAGTGATGTTGGGAAAGTGAAATATATTAGGATTAGCATTTTGTAAAAGCAAAAAATAATAGATTTAATAGAAACTTGAAATCATTTTGATTTT
>JBCDJE010000106.1:0-9942 GCA_038748185.1 Bacteroidota bacterium | reverse complement strand
GGAATTTTATCTTGGAAAAAAATTAGCTAAAAATTCTGAAATAAGTTCATAAACGTATGTAAGTCACTAAATATAAATAATCAACATAAACATTTGGAGAAATGATGGGTAGTAAGTGTTGCTGTTTTTTTTGTTGAGTTGTAAAGTCGTAAGGTTGAAATATTTCTTAACTCAACTGCTTCATAAAACACAGTTTTCCAAGTGGCTTGGATAGAGTAAAATAATTTCTACCCAAAGAGATGAGAAAACTTTTGAAAATATTTTTTGTGTTCCTACTTATAATTATAAATAGTAAGTAATTGAAAATCAGGAGTCTATGCTGAATTGCCTAATGATTATCTTTATCTTTTTACCCATTTTCAGTAGCGCTCAAACAGATAGTCTTGTGTTAAAAGAACAACTGCAAGAAGATTTTTTGGTATACAGGAAATCTTTAGAGGAAGCACATCCTGGATTGTATTGGTATAGGTCGAAGTTTGAGATGGATTCTATTTTTGATGAAGCCTATAAAAAATTAGATCAATCAATGACAGAGAAACAATTTTTTACATTGCTTTCTTCAGTGACTGCAAAAATTGGTTGTTTACATACAGTGATCAGAGTATGTAAAGCTTTTGAAAAAGCAGAAATAAATCCTGAAGCAAAAACTTTCCCTTTCGAGATAAAACTCGATAAGAACAGGCTGTTTATTTATCAGAACCTAAGTAACGATACAACCATTAGTGAAGGAACAGAAATTATGGCAGTTAATGGTAAAACCGCATCGTATCTAGTTCCGTTTTTTGTTGATAAAATATCTAATGATGGTTTTGGTGATCATTGGTCGCGTTATGCTTTAGAAACCTCTTTTCGTTATTACTTGCATATATTTTTTGGAGAATCAACTTCTTTTCAACTAACTTTTAAAGATGACAAAGGAAATAAAAGAACAACCAGTGTTCCTAGTCGATCAGAGAAAGAACGGTTTAAAATTCTTCAGAAAAGGTATCCACATTCTGCTGAGCCTGAACATGTTATTTCGCTTAAATTTCATGAGGAAACCAAAAGTGCCATATTGAAAATAACACGCTTTGATAATTGGAAAATAAAAGGAAAGAAATATAAGTTTCGGAAGGTTTTAAAGAAAAAAATGAATGAGCTCGTTGCTTCTAATGTTTCTAACTTAATTCTAGATGTAGGAGATCGCGGTGGGGGGAATGAACTTTGGGGGTTAGATCTTTTGTCATATTTTTTAAAAGAACCCTATAAAGCTTATAAAGCAGTTGAATTTAAAACGCTTGATTACAGCATCTCAAAGAAATATAGTAATACATCATGGTTTGAATATAATTTGCTAAAACTGCTGCTCAACTTTGAAAGATCTGACTCCACATGGAATTGGAAGAATTACAGGGGGCTTAAGCCATATACCCCAAAGAAAAATGGATTTCATGGAAATATATACCTTTTAGTGAGTGGAGCTACTGCATCCGCTACTTCAGATTTTGCGGCTTGGGTGGATGAATTAAAGCTTGTTACAATTGTGGGTACCGAGACAGGAGGGTCTTATTTAGGAAACACGAGCAATTGGGAGTTTACTGTTGAACTACCAAATACCCAACTAAGACTTCTTTTACCTTTAGCACGCTACTTAACAAATGTTGAAGAACGAGCACTTGGTCGAGGAATTATTCCCAATCATATTGTACCTTCAACTATTCAGGATAAACTAGGAAATGTGGATACACAACTAAATTATGTGCTTAATATCATTAAGAAAAAACAAGTAGAAAAGATGAAAAGATAAAATTGCATGCTCAAAAAGGAAACCTGTCTATATCAACCCTTTTATTGTGAAGAAAACATCTGGCAGTTATGTAAGCATGAAGCATTTTCAAACTTTAGGGCTAAGGTGGTATTTTTACTGCCTTCGCAAAAGTATATAGCTGTTTGGCAGCAGAAATTATCAGAGATGCATCAACCAGTATTGTGGGACTACCATGTGATTTTTATGGTAGAACTGGATCATAAAGAATGGTGGGTTTACGACTTTGATACACAACTGCCTTTTCCCATAAAAGCGAAAGATTATTTTACAGTTTCTTTCTCTTCTGATTATCCCGACTATTTACCTGTTCTGAAGGTAATTGATAGCAAAGAATATGTGAAGCAGTTTCATTCTGATCGTTCACATATGATTGATCAAAATGGAAACTGGTTAGCCCCACCACCAGCCTGGGAAAAAATTCTTAATAAAAAAGGAGTGGCACTTACTAAGCTGCTCAATTTAAACTATGAGGCTGTAGGAAAATGCTACTCCTTGGAATCTTTTAAGAAAGAATTTTTTGCTGAATAAAAACTTAATCTTGAGATTGTACGGCTTCTCTGCCAGCCTCCATTACTGCATATTCTTCTAAAGCAATGTATTTTTCAGGTGCGAGATTTTCTTTTGCAGTTCCACATGCTGGAGGTCTAAATGATTTTTCTGATTTCCACCATTCCACTGCATACTCTTGTGTTTTGGTCTGGTCAACAGCAAACATTTTCACATAAGTATCCGAAATGAGCCAAGGTTCTTCTCTATTAGCATATTTATTAAAGATCATTTGCCTAATGCTTTTGGCAGAAGGATCTTGTTTTTCGAAGTGAGAAATAGTATAAGATTTTGTTTCAGGTTGCAGCATCATCATATCCCAAAAAGACTCAGAATCGATAACCTGTGCTGAAGTAAGAAGATAACCTTCACCATATTCAAGCAGGGTATCTGAAATTTCGCATTTAGCTGATTTTGGCTTTTGTTTCTTTTTTCCAAATATATTGTCTAAAAATCCCATCAATTTTTTTATTAAATAAAACGATATACTAATGTATGTTATGGATTCGATTAAATATAGTTAATTGGTATAAGTGGTTAGTTAAGGCAAGCATTGGTAGATGTTAGGTAACCTGATTTGGGTTATAAGTGTATTAAGATGCAAATCTTAAAAAAGTGTGAGCAACACACTATTTTAAAGACGGTATTGCCGCCATTTTAGTTGCTTCATAAAGCATTTTCCCAGTTTCATCATACAATTTTATATGTAGTGTTGGCTCACCATTGGTTGATGATAAAACTTCAGCCCACAAAAAACCTCCAGAAGCTTCTGGAGAAGTAAAAGGCTGAGAAACTTTGCCTTCGGGATCAGTTGAATTCGGGTCTCCCGGTAATCTACCTAGTCTTGCATTTTGATCAACTAATGCACCGCTACTAAACTCTTCAATCCCCTCTGGTGAAATAGAATGATACTGCCAATGCCTATCTCCACAAAAAATATAGAAATTTTTGTCCTGAAATTCATTTTCAGTTAACCAGTTGAAAAATGCTTCCCCTTCGAATCGGAAGCCGCCTACATTTGTATGATTATCTGTTTTTCTTTTATCATCGGGACCAATCATTGGGGTAGGGCTAACAAGTATTTTGAATGTAGCCTCACTTTGTAAAAGTCCTTTTTTTAACCATTCTTTTTGTGCTGTTCCCCAAATGGTTTTATCTTCACTGTCTGTCATACCATTAGGGCTTCTGTAATCCCTTCCTTCTAATAGCCACAATTGCAAATGCTTACCCATTTTCATTGTTCTGTAAGGTTTAGCAGTTGAATCTTCTTGCATTAAAAAAGGGACTTGTTCTATAAAAGTTTTTATCCCATCTTCATGAGTGGGTAAGGGACCATGTTTTGCATTTTCTGCTAATGTATCTGCATCATCGTAGCGGTAATCGTGGTCATCTTTAAGCCAGATGGTTGTCGTATTGTCTAACAGATTCCTATATCTTTCGAGAAAGAATTGTTGATGCCATTTATGCCTCATCGCCTCAACGGTAGTGGCTTTGTTGAATGGTGGATGATCGTAATATACATTATCACCATTAGCAATAAATATATCAGGTTTTAGCTGTAAAATAGAAGCGTGAGCAGGGTAGCCTAGAGCTTTATCAGCACCATCATAAGCAGCTTTTCCTTGTGAAGATTTTTCGCTCATGCCAAAATTACCTCCCAGATAAAAGCGGTCGTAATGTGTACCGGTTACCATCACCATTGACACGGTTTCTTCAGAATCGCTGGCAGGTAGAGTTTTAAAAGTAGCAATCCTACTGTATTGCAAGGACTTGTCATCTTTTCCGAATTTTAATCGGTAATAATATTTGGTGGAAGGGATTAACCCTCGTGATCTGTATTTTATAGTATAATCATTTTCAGCAAGTGCATTTTTTGTTGAACTAGCGTAAAACTGCTGAAAATTGCTATCAATACTTATTTCAAAAAGGGCAATACCATCCATTCCTTTATAAGGATTGCCAATGGTATCTTTGCTATTTAGTCGTGCATGTAATAGTATGTTGGTTGAGGCGGGCTCACCAGCAATGAGTATTGGCTCAGGGTAACCAAGGTCTCTAGTAGGTTTCTGATAGTCAGAACAAGCTGCCACTATAATAATAATAGCAAATAGAAGAGAAGTTTTTAATTTTGATAGCATAGTTAGTAGATGAAAATAATATCCATATAAAAGTAATACAGTTTAATGATTCTATATAGATTATGTGAGACTTTTTCTTGTATGATTTTTAGAGAGGCTTTTGTTTTTAACGCTGGAATGATTTACATCGATGTCGTTGCATCAGCTATATTTTTGAGGCCTCATTATAATGGTTATTTAAATGAAGCATTGCCTTTTAAAATGATGCCATGCTTTGGGCTAAATAAAAAGGCTATTATAAAAGAAAATCCGATAACTGTAGCCATTGCACCTGCAATAGAACCATTAATTGCTACTGCAAGAAAATAGCCTGAAGTAGCGGAAAGAATTCCTACGAGAACCGCCAATAGTAACATAGTGGGTAAATGATCTGTAAGCAGGTAAGCTACTGCAGGAGGGCCAATAAGAAAAGCCACGACCATAATTGCCCCAACTGATTCAAATGAAAATACTGTTGTTAATGAAATCATTCCCATTAAAAGATAGTGCCAAAAAACAGTAGATATACCCAATGAGGAAGCTAGAATATGATCAAAACTGGTTACCACTAATCCTTTGTAACCTATATAGATTACAAATAACACTAGTAGAAAATTCCCGCCTAACATCCATACTGCTTCAGGTCCTAAATCAATTCCACTATCAAGTATAATGGTCTCTAGCGGTACATAAGCGATTTCACCGTATAAAACACATTCTTGATCGAGATCGACTTGTCCTGCAAATAGTGAAATTAAAATTACTCCTATTGAAAATAACCAAGTAAAAGATACACCAATAGCAGCGTCTTCCTGCAATTTGCCCAGTTTACTTAAAAACTCAATGAGTAAAGTAGTAATCACACCAAAAATAGCTGCGCCTACCAACATAGGGAAAGATGCACGTGAGCCTGTAAATAAATAAGCGATTACAATACCGGGTAATACTGCATGAGAAATGGCATCGCCAACCATGGTCATTTTTCTAAGCAATAGAAAGCAACCCAACAAGCCACAACTTGTGGCGACTAACGATCCTGTTAAAATTATCCAAAATGCATCCATGGTTTTTACTTTTTATAGGGAATTGGCGAATCATGCGGATCAATTAAAGGGTATTCCAATTGATGTTCTAATTCTTTCTCTAACGCAGGTGTGATTAAGTGTTCTATTGCTTCTGCATCATCGTGTACATGGTCGGCGGGTAATTGCATGTGCTTGGTTAAATATATTTCCCAGAGTCTGTGAATTCTGGTAATTCTTTTCCCTTCTTCAAATCCTTTTTCTGTGAGCCTTGCTGCGTTGCCTTTTACTGAAACGAGCCCTTCTTTTTCTAGTTTTTTTATGCCGTATCTAAGCTGAGATGAGGGAAGATATCTTTTATCTTTCATTTCGGCAAAAGACCATAGTTGATAAAAATTGCTACTCGATTCACCTAAGTGATACATGCATTTTAAAATATTCTCTTTTAGCATTTTCTTTTCAATAAATTTACGTTTACGCCATTTCGCCCAAACACCTTTTTTCCTACCACTTAAAATGGAGAACAAAGCTAAAAAAGAGAGAACAGTGACGATCCATGGGCCTGTAGGCATTTTAGGTAAGGTATAAGAAATAAAGGTTCCCGATAGGCCTGCCAGCATAGCAAATACTGCCGAAAGTAAAATCATCTTTTTTAGATCGAAAGTCCAATAGCGAGCAGCAGCAGCAGGGGTGATGAGTAAAGCTGCCATTAGAACTACACCAACCGCTTGGATGCCAATAGCAATAGCAAAAACAGTTAATATTGAAATTAATGATTCAATTCGTTTAACAGGAAAGCCTTTAGCCTCTGCAAAGTTTCTATCGAAGGTTACCAGTTTAAAAGCATCATAAAAATAATAGACTATTGCCAGTAAGACTAAGCTAAACAATCCGAAGATCTTAATATCGGAAAGCATCATTGCTGCGGCATTACCGAATAAATATTTATCTAAACCCGATTGTGCTGCACTGCCAGCGTTTTGTATGGTAGTAAGCAGCAAAATGCCAAAACCATAAAAAACAGAAAGAACCAGCCCTAATGCAGCATCAGTTTTTATTTTAGAGTTTCTTGTTATAAAATCAATTACATACAGACCAATCCATCCACTAACAAAAGCACCTATAAGTAAAAAGAAAGGGTTCTTGCTTTGAGTGAACATGAAAGACAGGCAAATTCCGGGGAGTATAGCATGTGAAATGGCATCCCCAACTAAAGCGCGTTTTCTCAAAAAAGTAAAGCAACCTATTATAGCAGAACTACTACACATTAGCAATACTGAAATAAGTACCCACCTCACATTAGGGTCTTTTAAAAGTAAAAAATCTAATAGGTAATTCATGAGGAATACTAGTCGTATAATTGTACTTTATGACTTCTTTTTTTCCCTTACCGGGTGACCATGCTGTTTAAGTAAATCAGCAACTTGTGTTAAAATTTGCAGGCGTCCGCCATAAGTCTGTTCTAAAATCTCTTGTTGAAAAACATCTGTCGTTTTTCCTGAGGCTATTAAACGGGTATTCATCATTACTAACCAATCAAAATATTTACCAGCTGTTTGTAAGTCGTGGTGTACTACTAAAATGGTTTTACCGTTGGCTTTCATTTCTTTTAATAGCTTTATAATGGCACTTTCAGTTGCTGCATCTACTCCTGCAAAAGGTTCATCCAATAAGTACAAATCTGCTTCTTGTGCCAATGCTCTTGCTATAAATACCCTTTGTTGTTGTCCACCTGAAAGTTGGGCAATTTGTCTTTTATGATAACCTTCCAATTGTACTTTCTTAATTGCCTCTCTAGTAATCTCATGGTCTTTTTTAGTATTTTTCTGAAAAAGGTTTTTTCTGTTATACCTGCCCATGAGTACAGCGTCATAGACGTTGATTGGGAAGTCCCAATCAACAGAACTGCGTTGAGACACATAAGCCACTTTGTCCCTTACGTCTTCAATTTTTTTTCCAAACAATTTTACATAACCACTGCCAGGTTTTACCAAGCCCATAATTGCCTTAATCATCGTTGTCTTACCCGATCCATTAGGACCTATTATTCCTATAAGATTACCAGCAGGCAGGGTATAGTCTATGTTCCAAACTGCCGGTTTATTTTCGTAAGTAACAGTGAGGTTGTGCAGTTCGATTACGGGGTTCTCTGAATGGATAATCATCGCAATATTATTTTAAATTACTTACTATTGTATTTACATTTGCTTTAACCATACCTATGTAAGTGCCTTCCGGAGTGTTTGCTTCACCCATAGCATCTGAGTAAAGTGTTCCACCAATTCTTACTTCGTGCCCATTATCTTTGCATCCTGATACCACCGTTTCTAATGATTTTGTAGAAACAGAAGTTTCAACAAATACTGCTTTAATTTTTCTTGTAGTTATAAAATTTACCAATTCAGAAACATCTCTTAAGCCAAATTCAGAAATGGTTGAAATACCTTGTAAACCTCTAACTTCAATCTTATAAGCTTCACCAAAATAGCCGAAAGCATCATGTGCGGTTATTAATACGCGTTGATTTTCAGGAATGCTCATTATCTTTTGTTTTGTCCAGTTATCTAGAGCTGCTAATTCTTTGAGGTAGTTCTCCATATTTTGGAGGTAGTATGCTTGATTCTCTTTATCGCTAGCCGCTAGTTTTTCACCGGCATGTTTTACAGCCGCAGACCAAAGGGATATATCAAACCAAATATGCGGATCATAAGCTTGCGAAGTGGCAGCTTGTGAAGCATCTTCAGGTGCTTTTAATCTATTTATTGCTATCCCGTCTGCTAAGGCAAAAACAGGTTTTGTTTGAGCCATTTTTTCAAAAACTTCTCCCATTTTACCTTCTAAGTGTAAGCCATTGTAAAATATGATATCTGCTTTTCTTAGTTCCGATAAATCTCCGGGAGTGGGTTTATAAAGATGTGGATCAACTCCGGGACCCATCATACCAAAAACAATCGCTTTATCACCGGCAATATTTTCCAATGCATCTTTTATCATACCCGTTGTAGCTACTAAGTAGCGCTTTCCATCTTCCTTTTGGGCTTCTTGGCAGGCATTGAGCAAAAAGATAAATGTAATGGAAAGTATCCATATTTTTTTCATCTATATTTTAATTTCAAATATTTGATTTTTTAGTGAGGCAAATATAGGTAAAAATATAAATTTAGGCAAGTCTAAAAAAATATTTTTGTTAGCATAAAAGTCTATTTCTTACTTTAAATTGCAATTTCTTTATACGAATGTGGGCTCGTTTCGAACTTAATTCTTTAGTTTTAGTTTAATTTGCGAATTAAAAAGCTAAATATAAGTCATACTCAATTGTTGCAATGAATAGAAGAAAAATATCAATTATAGGAGGTATTATAGTTATAGTTGCTTCTATTTTCATTTCCATGAAAATTGCAAAACCTGCAGAAAAAAGAAAAAGACCTCCTAAAGTTTCTGAAGTAAAATTGGTTAAAACTTCCATTGTTAAAAATGATAATGTAAGTTCTGTTATAGCTGTCACCGGAAAACTTGAAGCCAAAAATAAGATAGAAATTTTTGCAGAGGTATCTGGTGTGATGCTTGAGGCTTCAAAAGATTTTAAAGAAGGCAATTATTTTAAAAAGAGAGAAGTACTTGTAAAATTAGATGACTCAGAAGCTCGGCTTGATTTACTTGCTCAGAAAAGTAACGTACTCAATCAAGTAACTCAAA
Source organism: Bacteroidota bacterium (assembly GCA_038748185.1). Lineage (GTDB taxonomy): Bacteria > Bacteroidota > Bacteroidia > Cytophagales > Flammeovirgaceae > Chondrinema. Next base: position 754 of record JBCDJE010000106.1, on the reverse strand, counting down.
TCTTACCCGAAATAAAAATTGATTACAGTCAAAGTGCTGCAGAATGGGTGAAATATGTAGATGATTTTGATATCAATGCTCCTCTGCCAGTTTTACCGGAACCTAAAAATGAACAGGAAAAGTATTTTTTTGCTGCTCAAAATGTTTATAACCTATATTATTCAATAAAAAGTGCAGAATCTCGCTTGGAGAAATATACCATTAGAGCACCTTATGATGGTATTATTACCGATGCTGTGATTAATCCTGGAACCTTGGTACGTGTTGGACAACAATTGGGTGAATTTATTAACCCCAATATTTATGAAATGGAAGTCGCTATAAGTCTCAAAGAAAGCAATTTCATTAAGTTAGGCGATCAGGTAGAGTTACAATCTGCTGATGTAAATGGAGAATGGCTAGGTAAAGTAATAAGAATAGGTAATAAGATTGATCCTAATACACAAACCTTAAAAGCATATTTGCAAGTAACAGGAAGGAGCCTAAAAGAAGGTATGTACCTCAAAGGGAATATCAATGCCGATGTAATTGACAATGCGCTCGAAATACCCAGAAAGCTATTAGTTGACGATAGAGAGTTATACGTAGTACAAGACTCACTTTTACTATTAAAAACTATTGAAATTGTGAAGTTGAATGATGAAACTGCAGTGATAAGAGGATTACAAGATAGTACACAAATTATTAGTGAAACGGTTACAGGCGCTTATGAAGGAATGAAAGTGCGGACGTATAATTAGTGTAAAGGATATAT
>JBCDJE010000105.1:0-9948 GCA_038748185.1 Bacteroidota bacterium | reverse complement strand
GTTTTTTTCCTCCCCTCATTTCCTGATAATTGGTCAAAATCCTTCTGTAATTCTTCAAACAGGATATTTGCAGAAAATAAAACTTAGGTTTTGCCTTACAAGTCAAGCTTTAAGAGCCCCTCCTCTTTGTTAGCAAACTTTTTTACACTTTCCTAGCGCAAGAAGCTCGTGAGGAGCTATTCCCTATTGCGTCTTCTTTAAGAATACATTAATAAATCTTTTTCGATAATGATTGATAAAATCATTCGGTTTTCAGTACATCATAAACTGATTATCTCAATTTTAACATTGTTATTGGTAATTGTTGGTATGTACAGTGTTTTCCAATTAACCATTGATGCAGTACCCGATATAACCAATAATCAAGTACAAGTCGTAACGGTTTCTCCTTCCCTCGCCCCACAAGAAATGGAACAGTTCATTACCTATCCTATAGAGATAGCGATGTCAAACCTGCAAAAAGTGGAAGAAATCAGGTCTATTTCGCGCTATGGGTTATCAGTAGTTACCATTGTTTTTGAAGAAAACTATGACATTATGCGGGCAAGGCAATTGGTGAGCGAGCAGTTACAGGTAGTAGCTGATGAAATTCCTGTTGGTTTAGGGCATCCGGAATTAATGCCTATTACTACAGGTTTGGGAGAAATTTACCAATATACCTTAGATGTGGTTACAGGTTATGAAAATAAGTACAATGCTACAGAGTTGCGAAGCATCCAAGATTGGATTGTGAAAAGACAACTCTCAGGTGTTCAAGGCATCGTAGAAATTAGTAGTTTCGGAGGTTTTGTAAAGCAATATGAAATTGCCGTAGACCCTAAAAAACTCAGGAGCTTTGATATAACTATTACTGAAATCGCTTCGGCGTTGGCAAAAAATAATGCAAATGCAGGTGGTAGTTATATTCAAAAAGGGCCCTATGCCTTTTACATTCGATCAGAAGGATTGATTAACACATTAGATGATGTTAGAGAAATTGTAGTAAAAAAAACAGGGGCAATTCCTTTATTAGTTAGGGATGTTGCTACCGTGCAGTTTGGCAGTACCCCACGTTTTGGGGCAATGACCAAAGATGGGGAGGGTGAAGTTGTGGGTGGTATTACCCTCATGCTTAAGGGGGGAAATGCTTCCGAAGTGATTACCAATTTAAAAGAGAGAATTGAGCAAATACAAAAGTCTTTACCAGAAGGCGTGAAAATAAATCCCTACCTCGATCGGGCTGCTTTAGTAAAAAGGGTGATTGGAACAGTAAGAAATAATTTAATCGAAGGTGGGCTTATTGTAATTTTTGTGTTAGTTATTTTATTGGGGAATATTCGAGCAGGTTTAATCGTTGCCTCTGTTATTCCGTTATCAATGCTTTTTGCACTGGCACTAATGCATACTTTCGGTGTTTCTGCAAACTTAATGAGCCTAGGTGCCATAGACTTTGGGTTAATTGTAGATGGGGCAGTAGTAATTGTAGAAAGTATAGTACACCAAATTCAACAACATAACAAATTGAACGATGATACTAGCAAGACAGAGTTTGACCTTATCGTTCAAAATTCTGCTTCAGCCATAATGCGATCCGCCACATTTGGTATGCTAATTATACTCATCGTTTACATCCCGATAATGACTCTCTCAGGTATTGAAGGAAAAATGTTTAAGCCTATGGCGTATACGGTGAGCTTTGCCATAATTGGCGCTCTTATACTCTCACTTACTTATGTACCCATGATGAGTGCCTTGGTGCTAAAACAAAATTCTAAAGATAAAAAAAGCTTTGCCGATAAGCTCAACGAAAGTTTGCGGAAAGCTTATCAGCCGATTTTACGAACAGCATTGCGATATAACAAAAGTGTAATTGTAGGAGCACTAATTTTACTGATAACTGCTTTTGGGATATTTCTTAATATGGGGGCAGTTTTTATACCTACTTTAGAAGAAGGCGATTTGGCAATGCAAATGGCCATTCCTCCGGGTAGTTCTTTAAATGAAAGTATAAAATCTGCTACTAAAGCTGAAACTGTTTTACTTGCCAATTTTCCGGAAGTAAAAAGCGTAGTTTCTAAAATCGGCACAGCAGAAATTCCCACTGATCCAATGGCTATTGAAGATGCTGACATTATGATTGTGCTGAAAGATAAATCCGAATGGACAACAGCTGCTAATAGAGATGCCTTGGTAGATAAGATGAAAAATAAACTGGAAGTAATAAAGGGAGCTTCCTTTGAGTTTACCCAACCTATTCAGCTGCGTTTTAACGAATTAATGACTGGGGTTAAATCTGATATAGCCCTTAAAATTTATGGAGAAGATTTGGATATTCTTTTCGAAAAGGCCAATGAAGCAGCAGTACTTATAGAAGACATACCGGGCGCAGCCGATGTTAAAGTAGAACAAATTGAAGGGCTTCCTCAGTTGATGATTAAGTATGATAGATCAAAAGTAGCACAATATGGTTTGGATATAGAACACCTGAATCGTACGATAGAAGCTGCTATGGCAGGCGAGATAACAGGTGTAGTTTTTGAAGGTGAGCGTCGTTTTGATATGGCGATACGCCTAGCTGAAGAGCATAGACAAGACAGAAATATCTATAATTCCCTTTATGTCCGTGCTGCAAATGACAGCCATATTCCCATTAGTGAAGTAGCTATAATAGAAGAAGTAAAGGGACCTATGCAAATTTCAAGAGATAATACACGGCGCTATATTTCAATAGGTGTAAATGTTCGAAACCGAGATATTAAAGGTTTGGTGGAGGAGGTGCAAAAAATCATAGATACACAATTACCACTTCCGGCAGGATATTATATTACTTATGGAGGGCAATTTGAAAACCTGCGTGATGCTACCCAGCGTTTGCAAATTGTTGTGCCGCTGGCGTTACTACTTATTTTTGTATTACTGTTTTTTGCTTTTAATTCTTTAAAACAAGCTATCATTATTTTTACTGCCGTACCACTATCGGCAATAGGTGGAGTGCTAGGGCTTTGGATTAGAGACATGCCTTTTAGTATTTCTGCTGGAGTGGGTTTTATTGCACTTTTTGGTGTCGCAGTACTAAACGACATTGTACTTATTGGCCATTTTAATGAGTTAAGAGACAAAGGAGTTGCCAATCTGAAAGAAAGGATATTACAGGGGGCTAGCACTCGTCTGCGTCCTGTAATTATGACTGCTGCTGTTGCTTCTTTAGGCTTTCTTCCCATGGCCATTTCTACAACTGCAGGAGCAGAAGTACAACAACCCTTGGCAACAGTAGTGATTTTCGGATTAATTACTGACACTTTACTTACATTGATTGTACTGCCCATTATTTACTACCTAGCTGAAAGTAATTCTAAGCTACCTGTAAAGACAATGACTGTATTACTATTACTGCTCTTTTTTTCACAGATGAATAGTGAAGTACTTGCACAAGAAAAAATAGAAAGAACTATCGAACTAGAAAAAGCCATACAAATTGCTATGGCAAATAATCCTACTTACAAAAATGCTTCATTAGCCATTCAATCGGCAAAAGCTAACAAAAAAGGCATCATTGATTTTGGCAATACAGTTTTGGCCTATCAACGTGGGCAAATTAACTCTGAAATTCGCTCAGATTATATGCTATCTGTTGACCAGCATTTTGGTTCGCCTTTTAGTTTTGGAACAAAAAGTAAATTATTTAAGCAGGAAGTGAGGCTGAAAACTGCCGAACAAGTACTTGCTCAAAAACAGCTTGCTAAACAGGTGAGCTTGGCATTTTATGAATACAAATGGCTCCATTACAAGATTAACTTATTAGAAATTTACTTAGGCTTTTATGCGGAAATGGAACGAATTGCCGCTTTACGTTTTGAAACCGGGGAGGAAAATATGCTGGTAACTTTAGTTGCTACTTCACGAAAAGAAGAAATAAGCAGCCGTTTAGATGCCTTGAAAGCAGATCGAGCTATAGCGCTAAAATACTTTAACACTATACTTTTTTCACAAGAGCCTTATGTACCTGCTACTACCGACTCGCTCAATAAAGTGAGATTTAATTTTGAAGACAGCTTGGGAAGTATCGCAGTCATCAATCCATTGTATCAGGTTTATCAACAACAGTTTGAGCTTAGTAGGCAAAAAGTAGCTTTAGCCAAAACAGCCTATGGTCCTGAACTTTCGGCAGGGGTTTTTAACCAACAACTAGATGGGCTTCGCGGTTTCAGTGGTTGGCAGATAGGTGTAAGTATGCCATTGTGGTTTTTGCCAAAACAAGCTGAACTGCAAAAAGCTAAAATTGAAAATCTCATGGCAGCCAATAGGTTGCAATATCAGCGGATCAGGCTCAAAAATGAATTGGGAGCCTTACAGCAGCAAGTAGAAAAGTATATTTCAAAAATTAAATACTTTGAACAGGAGGCTCTACCAAGAGCAGATGTAATAGTTGATCAATCAGATTTGCTATACAAGCAAGGTGAGATTGCCTATTATGAGTACATTATCAATTTGGGAGAAGCTAATAGGATAAAGATGGATTATGCCGATGTATTACGAGCATATAATCGCACTATGATTGAAATTCAGTATTTCCTTGCAGAGTAGCCTTATTCAGAACTAAAAAATTGACTTATCAAATATATAGAGCGTATGAAACAGATTCAAATAGCTTTAACTGTATTAATCTTACTATTTATTTTCAGTTGTAAAACAGAAACAACTAAAAGCACAACTCAAAAAGTACTAGTTGAAAATGCGAACAGCAGTAATATAGTAAAATTAAGTGCTGAACAAGTGAATATAGCAGGTATTAAAAGTGGCAAGGTTATTCGAAAAAATCTTGCGGAAAAGCTTAAATGCAATGGTAAGATTGATGTACCACCTGAAAATATAGCCAGTATACACCCTGTAATGGCTGGATTTGTAAAATCAGTAAAAGTATTGGAAGGAGAGAAAGTGAAACAGGGACAAGTTTTAGCAGTGTTGGAACATCCTAATTATATTAATTTACAAGAAGAATATCTAAAAGTAAAAAGCCGTTTGACATTTAGTAAACAAGAATATGAGCGGCAGCAGCACCTCAGTAGCAAAAATGCTACTGCTTTGAAAACCTTTCAGAAAATTGAAGCTGATTATGCTGTATTGCAATCGGAAGCTGCGGGGTTAAGGGCAAAAATTAAATTGCTCGGCATTGTACCCGAAGCTGTAGAAAAAGGAAAAATAGCAGAGCAAGTGTATATTCGCGCACCTTTTAATGGTACTGTAGCAGATATTGATATCAATATTGGACAATATATAACACAGCAAGAGAAAGCATTTGAAGTAGTGAATAAATCACATATTCACGGAGAGTTACGGATTTTTGCCAAGGATATTTTACAGGTAAAAACAGGGCAATTTGTTACGTTTCAAGTAACAGGTAATACAAATAAAATCTTTGAAGGCGAGGTTTTTTTGGTGGGCGAAACGGTAGACGAAGCTACCAATACGGTAAATGTACACATCCACCCTAAAGATGATGTGGCTATACTAAAATTAGGAATGTATATAAATGCTGAAATTCAAATTGCACAAGCAGAAAAAGAAGTAGTACCAGAACTTTCAGTGATAAAAGAAGATGAAAATGCCTTTATATTTATAGCTAGAGGAAATTATACTTATGAAAAGTTTCCCGTAAACCCTGAGCCACCGATTGATGGTTACTGTGCGATTTCAGGTTTGCAATCACTCCCTAAAAATTCAGATATTGTAACGGAAGGTGCCAACTACTTGTGGGCATCACTATAGCAAATTCATAAACCTGCTACTTTTTTTGAAAAAGTGGTAGGTTTTAATTATTTCAAATACTTCATCTTTCTTTCTCATTCACCCTCTACTCCCTTCCCAAACTGGAATTTTAGTGAAATTCATTGTATACTTGAAAGAAAAGAGTCCCTACAAAAAAGAATTTTATGCGAACAGATACATTCCGGTTAATTGTGCTTTTATGTTTTATCGTTCAAGGTTTATTGGCTTGTACGAGTCCAGCAGTTCCCGAAGGAACTGTTTATGAAGTTTTATCACCTGGTGAATTTGAGATGAAAATGAGTGAGAAAGCAGCCTATCAACTAATTGATGTGAGAACTCCAGGGGAGTTGAAGAAGGGGTATCTGTCAGGTACAGGCAATTACGATTATAGAGCAGATGAAATTGCCAAGGCAGTAGAAGAGCTAGATAAAGAAAAGCCTGTTTTTGTATATTGTGGTAGTGGGATTAGAAGCCGAAAATCTGCTACCATACTAATGAAAGCTGGGTTTAAAGAAATTTATGATATGAAAGGTGGGATGAAGGCTTGGTTAGCAGCAGGTAAAGCGGTAGTGAAGTGAGGTAAGTAGTTATTAGTTTATAGTAAATTAGGCTTTCATCCAATTAACAAATCCTCAAATTAATGCTATTATTTCTTGCAATTTATTTAGGAACAAACCGAAATATTAATGATAAAACGAATAACTATTAAACTCAAATATGCGTATCGATAAATTTCTGTGGTCGGTAAGAATTTTTAAAACCAGAAATGTGGCTTCTGAAGCCTGTAAATCTGGACGAGTAACTATGAGTGGGCAGTTTGTGAAATCGTCACGTGATGTAAAGGAAGGAGATATCATTGAAGTGAAAAAGAACCCGATTTGGCGCAAGTACCGGGTGAAAAAATTGTTGAAAAATCGTGTAGGAGCAAAGCTGGTCGAAGAATATGTACAAGATTTAACCCCAGCAGAAGAGCTGGAAAAATTGGAAATGATTAGAAAAACAGGGGTGCTTTCTAGGCCGCGAGGTTTAGGTAGACCAACCAAAAAGGAACGCCGTGATATTGATAAACTCCTCAATGAAGACGATGATTGGCCGCTTAACTTCGACGATGATGAATGATTTTAAGTAGCTAGTCGTATTTAGTCTATGGTTTTTATTGAAATAGCGCATTGTCATTCAATTTCTTATATACTGATTTTCTATCTAAAAATCCCCTTTCGAAAAAGGGGATTTAATTGTTTTGTAGAATACATTAAGCAGCAAGATTCAAAACTTCCGTCTTTTATTGATATTTCTAATATGCTTGTGCAACTTTTTATCTTTAGCTTTCTTCTCAAGAAATGCTTTCTGATCAGTACGCGTTTTCATATATTCATCTTCTCGCTGTAATTTCATGAAGTTTTGGTATTGTGTTTCTGAGACATCTCCTGTTTCAAGTGCTTCTAAAACTGCACAACCAGTTTCAACTGTGTGGGTACAGTCTTTATAGCGGCATTCTTTTGCAAAATCAGAAATATTCGTGAAAGTACTTTCCAATCCTTGAGCAGCAGATATTAACTGTAATTCGCGTGTACCAGGTGTATCTACTAAAATGCCGCCTTGAGGTAAAATAAATATTTCTCTACGGGTAGTAGTGTGTTTACCTCTGTCATCTTGTTTCCTTACAGCTCCGGTTAAGACAATATCCGAACCCAATAAAGCATTGACTAAAGTAGATTTTCCAGCACCGGAAGAACCTAAAAAGACAATACTTTCCCCTTTTTTAATGTAATGCATTAAGTTTTCAATACCGGTTCTCTGTAAAGCACTGACTAGCACTATGGGAACGTTTTTAAGTTGTTGTTTAACGATTTTCAATTTTTTACCTGCATCATTCTGGTCTATCAAGTCTGCTTTATTGAGCACAATAATAGGTTGTATAGAGGCTTCTTCTACAAGTACTACACTTCTAATAAGCCTGTTCAGATTAAAATTATGATCTAAACCCTGTACAATGAATACCTTATCGATGTTAGTAGCCATAATTTGTGCTTCTGTATTATTACCAGCTACTTTCCGGCTTAATGTTTTTTTTCTAGGATATATCCTATGGATTAAGCCTTTGTTTTCATCAGGGAAAAGTTGTATCTGAACCCAGTCACCTGTTTTTGGAAGTTCAGTAGGGTTTTGCGCACTAAAAAATAGCTTACCAGTACATTCAGCTATTATTTCTCCTATTTGGGGTACTAGCAAAATATAGTTATTCTTATTTTCCGCTGATACCCTCGCATCGATCAGATTAGCTTCTGAAAATTGTTCTTTTTGTTTTTGAAAAAAGGTATTCCAACCCAAAGTTTCCTTAGCGTAAATTTTCATTATTGATATGATAAAAATTGATAATAGATTTACTATCATCCTCCTTTGGAAGGATGGGAAAGGATATCAGTACTTCAACAAGTAAAGTGTTGGTACTGATTTACAGCACTTCAGGCTTATTATGGAGGTGTAATGAAGAAATAAAATATTTTCTTTTGTACTTGTAGTAAAATTGAGGTTTTTTCTATTTAAAACCAAACTTAGGCTGCTAAAATAAAATCTATCCCTTCTTGATAGCCTTTTCTTAAAAGAAAAAATTTAATCTTATTTCTGGCGCCCCTGTTACCCACGTAAGAGATGATAAAATACATTCCGGGTTTGGGTAAATTTTCATAATAAAAATAAGTAATTCCGATATTGATATTTTTTAGCACATCAACATAAGCTTCAATGTGAATGCCATGCTGCTTTAAAAGTGATGATCGCTGTCTTGATTTTTTCCCCATACCCCAAATGGCTATTTTCAGATGTCTTGGTTTATTTTGTTTAAGCCATTTGGCAAGGTAAAAAGCTTTCGTTTTATAGAAAGCGACAATGCTATATCGGTTATCTGTCCTACTGAGTCTTGTGGAGGAGTCTCTCCAAAAAAATAATTTCTGTGATAATTTAGCGATATGTAAGCCTCCTTCAAATATCCTTAAAAACCAGTCATAATCTTCGGGGAAATTGCCTTGTTGGTAGCTGCCTATTTTATCAAAAACAACTTTTCTACACATTAGTGTTGGGTTTACTACAGGTTGTTCTATAAAACGACTTAAGGCAATTTGTTCAGGAGTAATGAGGCTATTAGACCATGTTATAAAAGTTTGAAACCCTTTGTTTTGAGGTAGTAAATTTGTATCAACTTGAGTTGTAACAATTGAAATAAGAGGGTTTTCTTGTAAAAAGGAAAACTGCTTCTCTAATCTATTGGGATATGAAATATCATCAGCATCCATTCTTGCGATAAACTTTCCCTTTGATGCTGCTAACCCTTTATTAAAAGCAAAACTAACTCCCTTTTGCCTTTTTCTAAGCAATACTATTCTGTTATCGTTTTTAGCAAAGCTTTTTGAAGTTTCCCACGAGCCATCAGTAGAAAAGTTATCAACTAATACTAGTTCAAAGTTTGTAAATGACTGATTAAGAATGCTCTCAATAGCAATTGAAAGGGTGTTTACTGCATTATAGAAAGGAAGAATGATAGAAATACTCGGATGATTATTCATAAATTACCCTTCTGGCAATACTCCTACCTAAAGTTACTTCGTCAGTAAATTCCAACTCTCCACCTACAGGCACACCTCGAGCGATGGTTGTGATCTTTAAAGGCTTCTCTTTCAATTTTTTCATAATGTAGAAAGCGGTAGTTTCAGCTTCCATAGTGGAGTTTAGTGCCAAAATTACTTCAGTTACCTCTCCTTGATCGATACATCTTTTAAAAAGTGTAGAAAGGTTTAGATCTGCTGGAGAAATACCTTCTATGGGAGATATAACACCTCCAAGTACATGATATAAACCAAAATACTGTGCAGTATTTTCAATAGCCATTACATCTGATGTATTTTCGACTACACAAATGGTTGATTTATCGCGGGCATGATTACTACAAATATTACAAATAGTATCGTCGGATATACTGTGGCAGTAGCAACAATACTTTATTTCAGCACGCAACTTTAATATGGCACTTGATAAATTTTGAGACACATCTTCTTCCTGCTTAAGTAAGAATAAAGCTAGTCTTAGTGCTGTTTTTTTTCCTATACCGGGCAATTTTGAAATTTCATTAATTGCATCATCAAGTAAACGGGAAGGATAGTTATTCATCTTCTCTTCTCATAAATTTTACCTATGCTGGTAAAGCGC
>JBCDJE010000104.1:0-9956 GCA_038748185.1 Bacteroidota bacterium | reverse complement strand
TTTCAAATAATATGTTGTTAGTCAAAACTTCACTGTAGAATTTATCATTCTATATTCTCTAAGTATTCTTCTGCTACTTTGATTGTTTTTTCTAGTATACCGTCTCTACCTAATTGCACATCTTCAATTGTTTTTTCAATTGGGATATCTGGTAAAAAACCCGCACCATAATGTTTCCTCCCATCGTGTTTGAAAGCCAACATCCCAGTCCAAAATACTTGATATCCTCCGGGCAAATCAAAACTATTAATGTTTCCATTTGTCCCGGCAGTAGGTGAACCTACCAAAGTCCCTAGACGATAGTGATTTATAAAACCCGTAATACTCTCTCCATAACTTAAGGTTTGATTACCTATGATAAAAAATAATTTAGCTGTGATCCTAGGCTTTTTAGTAGAAAGCTTCCATCCACTTTTCCTATGCCCTACCAACTGTTTCTGGTCTGGGTACACAATCCTTGGTACCCACATCCAGCTTCCAGAAGTATCAGGGGCTTCTAGCAAGTAGGGGATAAATTTATAAGCACCTTCTCCTGGTCTTTCCCTCATATCACAAATAATCACTTTACTCGACAAAATATCTTCTATATTATTTTCAAAATAAGTCGCTGGTATTTTATTAAAATTTAAGTACAATATTTCATCACTTATTTTTCTAAGTACTTCTTTCTCATTGAATCTTAAAGCAACACTAGGATTAGTCCTTTTTAATGTTAGTTGTTTGATAGTTTTATCCTTAGTAAAAGTTTTCAAGCTGATTAAAGAATTTTCTAATCCACTTAATGCTCTAAGCTCAGCCCTAACATTTAATAGCCATTCCGTCGATGCCGAGGAGTATCCCTTAAAACTTTCTAAATACGATAATGCAGGCATTCCATTGACCTCTAAAACAACATCCCCATTTTCAATCCCTTCTGCTGGATAAAAATGGTTGGTAATTACCAGTTTTCCTTCAATTACTTCCCAACCTATTGGAGGAACGTAATAGTCAGGATAACCTTCTAGTGATACATATCCATGACCATCTTTTGTTTTAGCCACAAATGATCTCAATGTCCATAAAAAATCAACCTGATTTGTATCTTTTATCGCCCTTTCCAAATAGTTTTGAAAGACCGTTTCCCAATCTAGCTCTAGGTATTTTAGGTAAGGGAAAAAATGTTGGTATACATTCCAGACATTCACTATGTTACCTAACCGGACATATAGGTTATCTCCTGACAAATCTATGATACCCAGGGCATCCAATTGCTTTTTCAGTGTGTTAAAATCAGACAGATTAGCTTTGGGAAGAGTCTCACTATCATTTCGGTACAAAGCCAAAGGCATTACACATTTCAACCCATTGCCTATCTGTTTGGTAACCACCTCCCCTACTACAACAGTATGGTCAAAAAAAGGAGGATCAGTTACATGGGCGTTTACCCTTGTACTTTTATAGGTATCCCCTATGGAGTTTTGATAATAAGATAGCCCCTGATGTTGCCAGAAAACTGTTTGCATATCATCTATTTCACGGGTTAAATCAAACTGGAAGGGGCTTGCTTCCTCATTAACCCCAATAATTTGCAATGAAGGAGCTATGGGTAAAAATAGGCTTAAAAGTTCCTGTTTGAGTTCTTTCTGGTCGGTAACCTTCAAAATTCGTTCTACCCCTAACACAGAGAATTTATCCCAATCAATACTGGCAGCTTCATCGCTTGGATGGAAATATTTTACATAGCCATATAGTTTCCCAAAGGAAATAAGGAAATCCAATCTAGACTGATAGTTGAGGGTAGGAAATATGGTACTACATCCTAAAAAAATGGTAATGAGTGTCAAAAACAATTTATGATTCATCATATCAAATTATTTATTTTTGCATCACTGGTGAACCTACAATAGGAAGAATAATAAATGATAGATAATCATAAGAAGTAGAATACAATTATCCTAATGATATGAAGAGATAGCTTATTGCTCTATTGGATAAAAATCATATTCAAACAGCACTGAAAACTCTTCGCTGTCATCTCGATTAATCATCGAAGTTTTAGTGCAATATCCTTGCTCATTGTATGTGTAGCGGTACTTTCTTAGAAATAGCCCTTTTTCATTGTAAAACTCCATTTCTTTAAACCTTTGTTTTTCGTCATAAGAATAACGGATACTATATTTTCTTTCTTCCGTATTTTGTCTACCTTCTAATATTGCTTCAGATGAAAAAGTCATAGCTGATAAAAGTTTATCTGGTGCATACGTCATCTGAATTGTCTGCTCCTTAGCACTATAAGCTAATTTACCTCTATTATGAATAGAATCACGCAATGTTTTTAAGTTATTTCCCCAAATATTATCAGGCAGATATTCTCTCTTCTTATGCCTATAAAGAGGTTGCCCACTAGCATTATAATCTATTTGTATTGTCACACGGGTCTTCCCCCCTTCTTCTACCCTTTCCATTGTATATGCACTAATACTTCCACTTTGCTCAGCGATACTTATTACATTATATCCTTGATTTTTCATTATATCGATATCGAACAGGGCTAACATATTTGAGTACTTATTATAGACAAGCATGGCATCTTCATTTACTACTAACTCACTTGAATACTTGTTATAAAAAAGTATTTCATTATCTTTCAATAATGGGTCTTTCAAAAGTAACCAAGGTACTTTCATAGGATAAAAATCAGTACCTAAATTTGTTAAATATTCTCCTATCCTATGTTTGAATTCAAACGGCTGATTCGTAAAATAAAGGAGGTAATGAGGAAAGTCTTTTCCAATAGATCCAATAGTTACTTTTTGTGCATATTGTACGATCCCTCCGGCTCCGTCAAAGCTAATCGTTCCCATAAGTACTTTGCTTTTTAACGTTTTGTGCTCATTAATAAAGTACGCTTTTACTTCCCTTACCTGTGAACCAGTTACCACTACCTCATTCCCAATTTCCTCCATTTTATCAAACGAACAGGAGAAACCGATAAACAATAAAACAATGAGTGGTAGCATTGCCCAATATTTTGATTTTTCTATAGTGCTAGAGGGTTTTTGAAAAAGTTTTACAATGCGGTGATTAATAGGTACGTAGGCAAAGGCATTCCCTAATATTGGCTGTTTTGCGGTAGCTAAATTTAATAATGCCTGGGCATATTGCGATTTATTGATTGCTTCAGCTGTTTGCCTGTCAGCTAAATACTCATGCTCGCTTTGTATCGCTTTGCGATACAACCAAAAAAGCGGATTGAACCAGAAAAGGGCTTGTAGTAACTCAATTTGTACTACATCCAAACCATGAAATTGTTGTATATGTACTTTTTCATGCTGAATGATGAGCTCATATTCCTTCTCTGAGAAATGTTCTTTATTAAGAAAAATAAAGCCAAAAAAGGAAAAAACTTGCTTATCTCTAAAAGGGACATGCACCTCTGTAAATCCTTCTCCTTTCTTTTTTACACCTCTAGAATATATAATGAACACCTTTCCTAAACGGAATAAGAAGAGCCCAAAAGCAATTACAAAACCAGAAAAATAAGCCAATACCCACCAATTTATTTTAACTTTTAAAGATGGTAAAGATTGATTGACAGCTTGATGAAGTTGCTGTTTGTGCTGTGTTATTGGCTGGTAAAATGTTTCCCTATTTTCATTGGGGGAAATTGCTATACGCTCAGTTGTAGGCTGTAAAGGTCGATTTATTCCTTCAACAAGATTGATGAACTTATCATTTGCTAGTGGAGCAATAGGTATTTTAAATTCTCCTAATGGAGCCAGTAGCGAAAAAATAATCGCTCCCAACAGGTACAGCCTGTTCCAATGATGGAAGGTAGTTCCTTTAAGTAAAAGATGATATAATAGATAAAGTACACCTAAACAAATAGCCACTTGCAGAGAATAGAAAAGGAATGGAAACATAATGATTTATTTAAGAAACATCCGGATAAAAATCGTATTCAAATAGTACTGAAAATTCCACTTTCTCTTCTCTATTAATCAGTTCTTTTTTCGTGCAATATCCTGCTTCGTTGTAATGAAAACGGTACTTTCTTAATAGCAGCTTCTCACTAAAGAGTGCTATTTCTTCGATTTGCTCCTTTTCATTATAGAAAAAGTCTATGTTTAATTTTTCTTCAGTTTCGTCAATGCCGTAACCTTGCTGATTATCAAAGCCATATTTTGAATAATAAGAAATATTAGAAAGTAGATTTGCTTGAGAATAGTTTATGTCACATGTCTTTTGATCTAAGATGTATAATTTCCGCGTGTAATATTCTCTATTCTTAATCCCTGATTCCCAATCTTCATTTGGAATGTATTCAAATTTCTTCTCCCAGTGGGTTGGCAGAGCATTTATATTGATATTTTGATACCTTTCAACTTTGGATATACCGTACTCGTTTACTTTTTCTGCAATAAATGAAGTCTTGTTATCACCATTTTCCATTATCTGTTGCATTGTATAACTCCTTTCTTTTGTAAACATTTTTTCTTCAAATTCCATCAAACTATTGAAATACTTATTATAGAATATCACTTCCAAAAAACTAGTTTTTATTTTTGGGTCTTCAGAAAATAGCCATTGTACTTTACTTGTATAAAAATCTAGAGGCAAGCTTTCAACAGATAATCCCAGTTTTTTAGATAATATCATTTTAAAAAAATCAGGGAAATAACCAATTATATTGCTGCTATAATCTTCTTTAATTCGTCGCTCATAATCTATATTATCAAGAAACGATTCTCCTAAGAATACAGGATGCGCTTTTTGCTCTAGTTCATCAACTAAACCCTCTTTGTCAAAAGTGATAAATCCTAAAGTCTTTTTATTTTTTACTATAGCATATTCATCCACAAAATACGCTTTTACTTCCCTTACCTGTAAACCACTAGTTGCCATCTCATCTCCTACCGCTTCCAGTTGATCAAAAGAACAGGAGAAACCGATAAACAATAAAACAATGAGTGGTAACACTGCCCAATATTTTGATTTTTCCATAGCGCTAGAAGGTTTTTGAAAAAGTTTTATAATGCGGTGGTTATAGGTACGTAGGCAAAGGCATTCCCCAACCTTGGCTGTTTTGCAGCAGCTAAATTTAATAATGCCTGGGCATATTGCGATTTATTGATTGCTTCGGCGGTTTGCCTATCAGCTAAATACTCATGCTCGTTTTGTATCGCTTTGCGTAACAACCAAAAAAGTGGATTAAACCAAAAAATAGCCTGAAGAAATTCGATCTGTACTACATCCAAGCTATGCCATTGTTGAATGTGGACTCTTTCATGTTGGATAAGTAGGTCATATTCTTTAACTGAAAACAGCTCCCTATTAAGAAAAATGAATCCAAAAAAGGAAAAAACTTGCTTATTTCTAAAAGGAACATGTACCTCCGTAAATCCATCTTGTTTTGTTTTTATCCCTCTCCAACCTAATAAACACACTTTGCCTAATCGAATAAAGAAAAGCCCTAAAGCAATGGCAAAACCAAAAAGATAAGCCACTACCCACCAATTTATTTTGGCTTTTAAAGATGGTAAAGGTTGATTGACAGCTTGCCCAAGTTGCTGTTTGTGCTGTGTTATTGGTTGAGATAAGGCGTCACTATTTCCATTCGAAGAAACTCCTAAACTCTCAGCTAGAGACTGTGAAGGTAGATTAGTTTCCTCAATAGTATTCACTAATCCATCAATATTTATAGGTGTAGTAATATGTACTTCAAAATCTCCTAAAGGAGCAAGCAGTGAAAAAATAATCGCTCCTAGTAGAAATAGCCTATTCCATTGGTGGAAGGTATTACCTCTAAACATCCAATGATAAAGCAAGTAAAGTACGCCTAAACAAACAGCCACTTGCAGAGAATAGAATAAAAAATTATTCATCTTTTTCCTGATTAGTTTCTTTATCAATAATGTCCCTTAAACGCTGAACTTCTTCTTCCGAAAGATTTTCTTCTTTTACCATAAAGGAAACCATCCTCTCATAAGAGTTCTCGAAATAGCCTGATAGTAGGCCTTTAAAAGTACTTTTCAAATAAGCAGACTTCGTAACTAATGGATAATACTCATGAGTCTTTCCATAAGCCTTATAACCTACAAAGCCTTTTTTTTCTAACACCCTTACTAAGGATGAAACTGTATTATATGGAGGATGTGGCTTAGACATCTGGTCAATAATATCCTTTACAAAGCCTTTCTTTAGCTTCCAAAGGATTTGCATAATGTTTTCTTCTTTTTGTGTTAATCTTTCCATACAGCTAATATATAACTTCAATTGCAGTTTCACAACTGCAATTGAAGTTTATCTATAAACTAACCTCTCATTTGCTAATTCATCTTCATCTACAACAAAAATGACCAAGGTTGGTCATTGATAACTTTTCTAATTATTCCTTTCTTTAAAATTCAAACACTTTATATTCTACCAATTACTACAGCTTATAAGGTGTTCATTTTAAACATTTTAAAACTATTATCCACATGAACCTAAAAAAATTAATAATTAGTATTGCAATTGCTGCCTCTTCTTGCGTGTTTTTCTCCTGTGAACAAGAGGAGGTGAACCCCGATTTTTCATCTCCTAAAGGTGAAACTACTCTAAATACTATAGGTAATGAATCAATTGATGTTTTATAGGTTTTATTACTATTGAACCCGATCAAACAAAAAAATTAGGTGCTTAATTATGAATATGACAGGGGCTGTTATCGCAGCCCCTGTTTGTTTATTCTTCTCTTGTGAAGCAGAAGTGAACGCTGATTTTTGGCTCATCTCAAGGTATACATTTTTGCTTTTGCAGTACACTGTATTGCCACGTGGCTTTAGCCCGTGGATATGATAAAGGAGACATAGGCTTTAGCCACACAATTTCTCCAAAATCTGATGGGAAATAAAAAAACACTACAATTTGTTTGCAGTGGAGGGCTGAAGCCCACTATTGCTTCACGCCGTTTTAAAAAATAGTACAACACAACTTAAAAGTTAGAAAGTATGATACATGTGTGTTTTAAAGTTCTGGATGATGTTACTTAAAACACATTTCAAATTACTTGCAGGTCTTCAAGTAATTCTTACCGAGTAATTCTTACCGAGTAATTTCATATAGAGCCCATTTTTTAGAGAAAACAATAGAATAGCCACTGAGAATTCACCCAGCTTGTTTGTCTCTGGAACAGGTTGTCAAGTAGTTGATAGAGACCTAACTCGTTCTAACCGAAGGCGTCTTTATTGCTATCAAAGCAAGCGCATATGCAATCGGGACAGACAGAAAAAAGACAGATAGAGCTTAATTGTATTATCTCAATTTTTAAAAGCTTACCTTTCAGTAACAAATACAATCATAAAACTAATACTTCGGTTAGTTTTTTGGAAACAAAGTTTTTTGAAACATAACTCACTGATAATCAGCATTATATATCTGACTGCGTGAAGTCATAATGTCTTGATTATCAATAACTTATAAAAAGTTACCGAACTATAGATAAAACCAAAGCTTCATTTAATTAATTGATGAGGTAAAGTAAGGATGTCCATTCTATGATGATAGTCAAATAGCAATATGAGGCCTCTTTTCCACTCTGCATTTTACATTAGAATATCTTTTCGTAACCTCTTCCATTTCATATAAATAAAAAGATAAACCCTTAAAATTGTAAACAACAAAGCTGACCAATCTTTTGACTTTTCCATAGTTTTATAAATTAAAACCTTTTTTACATCTTCAAAAGGATTTGCATGATACTTTCTTATTTCTGTTTTCATCAAACCATGAAATCAATATATAACTGTAGTTTCAGCTTTCATTTTGCACTTCCACTCACTAACACTCTTAAATGGCTCAGAGGGTTAATAAGTTGAATGTCTATTTTTAATCCACAGCTATTCTTCTAGAAAATTGCATGTTAGTGGTTTGAAGCTTAAGTAGGTATATACCTGTTGATAAATCTTCGGGTACCTGGAACGTTAGTGTGTAATTCCCTTTTGTCTGTTTTCCTTCAAAAATAGATTTTACCACTTGACCTGTTACACTCACTAATTCAGCTTTTACAACTGTATTCTGAGTTAACGCATACTGGATGAAACTAGCAGCTCCTTTTTCTGCCGGATTAGGAAAAATATTAAAAACAGCTAGTTCAGTAAAATCAGCATCCGTGCTGGTGACAATCCCTTGAAAAGCGCCTTCAGGAGCGAGTTCTGGTGCTGAACTTTTCCCAGTAATAAACTGTGCTGCTCTATTTAAATGGTTTTCAGCATCTAAGGTATACCAGCTCTCTCCAGGGTTTTCTGTGTCATCAGCTTGGGCTAAAATATTCACAAAAAACCAATCTGCTTGCGCAGAATCGCTACTCAAATCTAAGACAAAATAGCCGTGATCTGTAAAATCGGTATATTTCATGTGTGGATTTGGATTCACTCCCACAATTTCTTCAGGAAATACAGGTTGAGGAAGGCCATCATTAGAGAAGGGGTTATTAGCAAAAAATTCTGCAAAAAGGGCTTGCGTTATGCCTAAATTTTCATCGAAGTTGGCAGAAGTGATACTGGGTGTAGCAAACTCAACTGCTACTGATCCCTCTCCGGTTGCTCCATTATAAGTAGGGGTCACTTGCACCGGAGCTGTCTGAGCTTGTGGAATTAATTCGCTACCTCCTGTTAATGCAACAGGTTCTAAAGCTACATCATAAGCAAAAGTAGTATGAAAATCACCTGTAAGCCAAACAACATTGTCTATCTCATTACCACTAATAAAGTTGATGATAGAATCTCGTTCTGCGGGATAACCATCCCAGATATCTAAGAAAATACTTTCCACACCAATAGCGCTATTAAGAGGAGGGGCAGCAGTAGGATCAACCGACCACCAAACATTGAAATCGGCAAAAATTACTTGGTTACCAATCACTTTCCATTTGGCAGAGGAATTTTGTAATTCATCTAAAAACCAAGCCTTTTGAGTTTCTCCTAGTAAGGTTCGTTCTGGTGCATAAAGATTTGTATCGGCAACATTGAGTATTTGTTCTTCACGGCCTTCAAGGCGAGTGTCTAACATAATTAAATCGGCTAAATTGCCATAGCTTATCGTTCTGTAAATTTTTTGATCTGTTTCATCACGAATAGGCAACCATTCAAAATAGACTTTTTTGGAAATTTCTTTTCTATCTTCCCAAGAGCCTTCTCCTTCGTTATGATTCTCAGCTCCGTCTTTATAAGCATCATTAGCAGATTCATGATCATCCCAAACGGCAATAATGGGATGTTGTTGGTGAGCAGCCCGCAAGTCGGGATCGAGACGATACAGGGAATATCGTGTCCTGTAATCGATAAGTGTCAGGATTTCGTTATCGGGAATATTGATCCTGTCTAAACGTGTTGAATCAAAACCATAAGTTCCTGCACCAGCAGCATATTCATAGATATAGTCACCCAGATGAATGATAGCATCTAAATCTTTACGTTCTGCAATTTTGCGGTATGCGTTAAAATAACCTGCCTGATAATTACTGCAAGAAACTACAGCAAAGCGCAATTGGTTAGCATCTCCATCAGGAGTAGTGCGCGTTCTACCAATAATGGAATTCTTTTCCAAAGCCGAAAATACATAGAAATAAGTAGTAGCAGGGTTTAAACCTGTAACATCTACTTTTACAGTGAAATCTCTATCCTGATTGGTAGTAAAAACTCCTTCTGCTACTTTATCTTGCATAGCTGTATCGGTAGCTACCATCCAATTTACTTCTATTTCTGTCTCATCTGCTTCAGGAGTAACTCTGGTCCAAATAACTACTCGATCACTTAAAGGATCGCCAGAGGCTACACCGTGATAAAAGGGTTGTAAAGAAGCATCAAAAGGTAAATTTTCATTGGCTACTCTTTGATTTCTCTCCAAGCGCTTCTGGTTAGAAGCTGTGGGGCTCACTATGGGTTGTGCCAGAGATTTTAAAACAGGTAATAAGAAAATGTATAAAATAATAACAG
>JBCDJE010000103.1:0-10022 GCA_038748185.1 Bacteroidota bacterium | reverse complement strand
CAGATGTTTTTTTTAAAAGGTCTTTCTCTTACCAGCCCTATTAATGCATCTGTCATTATGACCCTCACTCCAGTAATGGTTCTTTTAATATCTTTCTTATTTACAGGAGAAAAATTAAATGCTTATAAAATTGGTGGCATCACACTTGGGATAAGTGGTGCATTTTTTTTATTAGGCGGGCAAAGCTTTAGCTTTAAAGATGAAAATACTTTAGGAGACCTTATCATAGTTGTGAATACAATCATATTTGCGTCCTATTTAGTATTGGTTAAAAAGTTTATGCTATCTTATCATCCGATAGCTGTAATAAAATGGGTGTTTCTATTAGGTTGCCCAATGGTTTTACCTTTTGGTTGGCATGATTTGCAAACTGTAAATTGGAGCGACTTATCTTTACAGGTTTGGCTTTCAATGAGTTATGTAGTGATTGGCGCTACATTTTTGGTGTATCTTTTAAATACAATTGCTTTAAGTAAAGCTAATCCAAGTTTAGTAGGTTTTTATATATACTTTCAGCCTGTGGTGTCTTCACTTATCGCTATTATTTTTCTCAATGAAGTATTAACCACTGAGAAAATATTTTTTTCTTTAATAATTTTTGTAGGCGTTTGGTTAGTAGGGAAGAAATAAAAAGTCCCTCTTAACGAGAGACTCTTGCCTGTTTGTTTATCAGTTTAGATCGCTTTTTTTGGTGCAACAAATATTGGCATTTGCTTATGCGTTTTTAATGATGCTTATCGGGTATCACATATGACTTTCATCAAGAAATATATTGAGAATGGTTTAAATTAGAATTGTTGAAAATATTTTTTGGTAGTGGGCAAATAACTTTTGAGGACTCTGGTTCGGAATGGATAATGATGGTATTACATGTAGAACGAAATATAAGGATTTTATAGCTGTCTTTCTAAAGATGAGATACTACTATGTAGAACAAAGCGCCTGTCCCAAAGCCATACTACTAAATATTTTGGTGTGTGAAGGCACAGGATTTAACATACAAGCTAAAGTTTTGATTCTGTAGGACTGTGAGACACAACCCTATTTTATTAAAATATCTAACAGTGAGTAATATATTAATTGAACATAAAATTATCATACAGCTAAATTTGCAAACTTCTGCTAGATTGATACGTACCTTGAGCCCGGGACTATGCTTTCTATCAAATCTCCTTCTCCTTTACCTTTAGTAGGTTCAGTTACAATTGAATCTTTATTGGTATATTCAGATTCAACCTTAACTTGTACCTCACCTTTTGGCGTATCTTCACCTCAATCACATGCTACAAGTAGGGCGAAATTTACTAGCATTACTATTGAAATTACTTTTTTGAAATTCATCTTAACTTTCTTTTTTATTAAAGAATATTTACTGAAGATGCTGATAAATTAATACCAACTTCACTACTACCACTTTTCAAGCTTTCAATAGATAATTTTAAAAAATGTTGTATAGGGAATGTAGAGGCTTCTTTACAAAATATGGGGTAAATGGCACCTTAACCAGTTTAGTTTTTTATAACGAGTTGAAGGCCTAGAAAAGCGGAGCTTTTACCCTAATACAATACTAACACTAAATATTTCTGCGGTAGGTTTAAATATATTTTGCTTAGGAAGAAATCATATACCACTTCTAAACACCTTGAAGCACTCGTGAAAATTGCTCTTTTACTTCATCTAGTATTTCTACTACTTCTCCATGAGTACCAGCTTCTACTAATTTTTTCCTGTAAGGTTTGAAATTTACTAATCCTTTGAAATAGGCAGTATAATGACGACGCATTTCAAAAATACCTGTCTTCGGACCTTTCCATTCAATAGAAAAATCAAGGTGTTTTCTACACACATTAATGCGCTCTTCTAAGACTGGAGCGGAAATTTTTACACCTGTTTTTAAAAATTCTTTAATTTCGTTAAAAATCCATGGATAACCAATCGCTGCCCTGCCGATCATAATACCATCTATTCCATACTTCTCTTTATACTCCAAAGCTTTTTCTGGGGAATCGATATCTCCATTGCCAAAAATAGGAATATGAATATCAGGATGATTTTTTACTTCAGCGATATAAGACCAGTCTGCCACTCCTTTATACATTTGCTTACGCGTCCTTCCGTGTATGGTAAGTGCTTGAATACCTACATCTTGCAATCTTTTGGCTACTTCAATTATTTTTATAGAATTTTCATCCCAACCCAAACGCGTTTTTACTGTTACCGGCAATTTGCATTGCTTTACAATCTCTGCAGTCATCTTCTGCATTTTTGGGATATCAAGTAAAATACCTGCTCCGGCTCCCTTGCAAGCTACTTTCTTTACGGGGCAACCATAATTTATATCAATAATTTCAGGACCTGCTTCTTCAGCAATTGCAGCAGCTTCTCGCATCGAATCAATATTTTCTCCGAAAATTTGAATACCAATAGGTCGCTCATAATCGTAAATATCCAATTTTTGCACACTCTTAACTGCATCGCGAATCAAACCCTCCGCCGAGATAAATTCTGTGTACATCAAATCTGCCCCATTCTCCTTACAAACTGCCCTAAAGGGTGGATCACTCACATCTTCCATGGGTGCTAACAACAATGGAAATTCTCCAATTTCTAAGTTTCCAATTTTAACCACTGCTCTTGTATATCTTTTAAATATTCAGTTTTGCAATACTCGATAAGTTCTGCGCATAAAAATATTAACTGTATCTTTATGTCTTTAATTTAACAAAACTACATTATCTGGTACAAAGTTAAGTGAAAAATGAATCATCAGAAATTTAGCCCATATAATTTCATTACACAAAATAGTGGCATCTCTTATCTTGTGATGGGAGGGGTTTTATTAGCAGGCTTTTTTATCGCACAATTTGGCAGTGTAGTAGCAGCCGGAATTTTACATGGCTTCAATTTTAGTGATGTATTTAGCATTTTAAGCCCTCCCTTTACTGATGCAAGTTATAGAAATACGCTTTTAATAGCACAAGGAGTAAATAGTGCTATTTTGTTTATTGTCACACCTCTTTTCTACTTATATTTTTATGAACGTGTACGACCTCAAAGAGTATTCAGCACTGAAGACAGACTCAACTGGCAAATTGTAATTTTAACTGTTGTATTAGTAATTGTATATATGCCTATTAGTGCTTACAGTGCTTTTTGGAATGAATCAATCCAGATACCGGGTAGCTTTGGAGATTTTGCCAGAGCGATGGAAGACCAGTTAAAAGAGCTAACATTATTTATGGTTAGTTTTGATTCATTACCTCAGTTTTTATTGGGTTTGTTCATTATTGCAGTTATTCCGGGAATTGGCGAAGAATTACTTTTTAGAGGAATTCTTCAAAATAAAATCGAAAAAGCATCGGGAAATATGCATTTAGCGATATGGAGTACGGCACTTATTTTTAGTGCATTCCATTTACAGTTTTATGGCTTTATACCACGTATGCTACTTGGCGGCTTATTTGGGTATTTATATGTTTGGTCAGGAACGCTGCTTGTCCCTATTTTTAGCGCATTTTGTAAATAATGGCTTTACTTTGTTAATGATGTATCTACATAGTAATGGCGCATCTGCTATCGAAATTGATTCTCCAAATAGTTATAGTCTTGTAGGAGCAATTATTTCTATTATATTAGTATCAACTATTATCTGGTATTTTAGGCAGTTAAATGCTAAAAGTATCTCAAAAATATAAGTGTATATACAGATGGAAAAATTAATGGATAATTGGCAAAAAGTTTATAGTACATCTGATACTTTAAGGGCAGAAATTGTAAAATCTACTCTTGAAGCACATAAAATACAAGCTATTATTTTGAATAAGAGAGATTCATCTTATAACGATTTTGGGCAAAGGGAAATTTACGTAAGCCAAGAAAACCATGGAGCAGCACTCACTATCATTGAAAATGAAATCAGCTTTAAATAACCTTTCAGAATTAAGGCAAAGGATCATAGCAGCATTAGTTGGAGTAGCAATTATCATTGCTGCCATTTTACTAAGTGAATGGGGATACTTTGTAGTATTTTTTCTAATCTGTATGTTTTCCATGTTAGAGTTTTACAAGCTATTAGGGCTTGAAGGTAACCTACCTCTTAAAACGTATGGCACGATGAACGGTCTTCTCATGTTTACCCTGACCTTCCTTATTGAAAAAAAGTTAATTTCCGATAAATATTACTTACTCATATTCCTGGGGTTATCGGTAGTTTATGTAATTATTCTATATCGCAAGGCTGAATTAAAACCTTTTGCCAGTATTGCTTTTACTTTTTTAGGTATCATCTACGTAGGTGCACCTTTCGCGTTACTCAATATTTCTGTTTTTACTAAAGGAGAATACCATGCAGAAATAATTATTGGTTTACTTTTTATATTATGGGCAAGTGATACAGGAGCTTATTTTGCAGGTAAAAACTTCGGAAGAACACCACTGTTTCCTAGAGTATCTCCTAAAAAAACTTGGGAAGGTAGCATTGGCGGTGGAGTGTTAGCATTTTCTATGGCCACCATATTTGCCTATAATTTCAGATCGCTCGAAAGTTGGCAGTGGTTTTTTATAGCTTTTATTATGGTGGTTGCCGGTACTTATGGCGATCTCATTGAATCTTTATTTAAAAGAAGTATTCATATAAAAGACTCAGGAAACAGCATACCGGGGCATGGAGGTTTTCTCGACAGATTTGATGGATTATTAATTGCTTCTCCTATAATTGTTGTCTTTATTAATCTTTTCTAGCATAAATAATTATTTTTAAATGGCTGAAAATATTGTAGTTTCTTCAACTGCTTCAAAAGAAGAAAGATACTCAGAAGTATTACCACAACTCGAAGCTCTTATTAAAACCGAGACAGATCTTATAGCCAACTTAGCTAACATTGCAGCAGTATTAAAATATACGATGCAATTTTTTTGGGTAGGGTTTTATATAAATAGAGAAGGTGAGCTAGTTTTAGGTCCTTTTCAAGGGCCAGTGGCATGTACTCGTATTCCATTTGATAAAGGTGTTTGTGGAGCTGCTTTTACTAACAGCGAAACCATTATTGTAGCAGATGTAGAACAATTTCCTGGGCATATTGCTTGCAGTAGCGATTCAAAATCAGAAATTGTGGTACCTGTTTTTAAAGACGATAGCGTAATAATGGTGTTGGATGTTGATAGTGACCAAATAGCGGCTTTTGATCAGGTCGATAAAATATATTTAGAAAAACTTGCTGCTGTAATTACAGCAAACTTATAAGTAGAGTAGGTATTTAGCTGCTACAGAAAGTAAAATTGTAATAATGAAAGTCCAAGAAGCAGTATTTGTAAAAAGCAGTGCAAAATTAGCTGAGTGTCCTGAACCTGTTTTTCCTGAGCATGCTTTTATTGGTCGTTCAAATGTGGGTAAATCTTCTTTAATTAATGCTTTAACTGGGAGAAAAAAATTAGCTAAAACATCTGGCACTCCAGGTAAAACACAATTAGTAAATCACTTCCATATCAATAAAAACTGGTATTTGGTTGATTTGCCTGGTTATGGTTGGGCAAAGGTAAGTAAAAAAGATAAGGCTGCTTTCGATCGTCTTATAAGATCCTACATTATTGGGCGTGAAAATCTATTGTGCGTTTTTGTACTCATAGACCTAAGGCATAAAGCACAACAGGTAGATCTTGACTTTATGCGATGGCTGGGCATAAATGATATTCCTTTCAGCATCATTTTTACTAAAGCTGATAAGCTTAAGAAAATAGGCGAGGTTGAGCAGTCTATTACCAGATTTATAGAATCATTTTTAGAAGAGTGGGAAGTTATGCCAGAGCATTTCATTTCTTCTTCAGTAAGTAAAAGAGGTGTTGAAGAAATATTAACTTACATTGCAAACATTAATAAACTGTTTTTTGAGAATAAAAAGAATTAAACTGCAATGCGAAAGCTGTTTTTGAATAGTCGATTTCATATTTATATTCAATTTTTATAACATTACCCCCTATGACGCTTAAAGATATTGTAGCTATTGCTGGAAAGCCCGGGCTTTATAAAATTTTAAAGCTTACTCGTAATGGAATGATAGTAGAGGCCCTTGAGGGAAAACCTATTAAATTTGCAGTAAATGCCAATAATCGCATTTCAGTACTTAAAGAAATTTCTATTTATACTCATACGCAAGATGAGTCAGTGCCTTTGGGTGATGTATTTAAAAAAATAAAAGAAGATAAACCTGAAGGTAAGATTGAAATTGATATTAAAGATCAAACCGCATTACTAAAATTTTTAGAAACTATTGTACCTGAATATGATAGAGATAAAGTTTACGCTTCTGACGTAAAAAAATTAGTAAATTGGTATAATACCCTTATTACTAAACTACCTGAGGTACTCATTGAAGAACAAGAGGATATAGCTAATCCTGAAACATCAAAAAAAGAAGAAAAACCTACAGAACCTAAACACGAAAGTGACACCGAAGATAGTGAAACTCCAAAATCCTAATCCAGTCAATTTATTCCTCAACTATTACTCCTTATCTAATATTACAAAATATTTATAATGCAAACTCACAAGTACAATTTAGGTATCATAGGCAACTGTGGTTACCTAGCTCTTATTGATAAAAAAGCTCAAGTAAAATGGCTTTGTTGGCCAAAGTTTGACAGTAGCTTCGTATTCGGCAGTCTACTCGATGAAAACAAAGGAGGAGAATTTTCTGTAACACCTGTTTCTGAAAATTTTTCTACAAACCAATATTATATTGAGAATACTAATGTTTTATGTACTGAATTTGAATCGGGTGGTGATAAGTTTCGCGTAACAGACTTTGCACCCAGGTTCTTCCAATACGAGCGGTATTATAAACCATTGATGATGGTACGAAAAATTGAACCACTAAGTGGTACGCCACTCGTAAAGGTAGCCTGCGAACCTATGGGAGAATATGGTACTATAAAACCAGAGACTTTTATGGGTAGTAACCATATAAAATATGTAGGTCTCGAACAGCAAATTAGGCTTACCTCCAATATTCCGCTTAATTATATAATGGATAATGACTTTTTTGTACTTAATGAGCCTAAATACTTAATAATTACCTATGGAATTCCTCTAGAGGCTCCTCTAATTGATACTGCCGAAGACTTTCTGAGAAAGACTGTTAAATATTGGAGAGACTGGGTAACTACAACCAGTATAGGACGTTTTTACCAAGATAGGATTATTAGGTCAGCACTTGTTCTAAAAATTCATCAGTTTGAAGATACTGGTGCTATTATAGCTGCTGCTACCTCCAGCCTTCCTGAGTCGCCAAACAGCACCAGAAACTGGGATTATAGATATTGTTGGATGCGTGATACCTATTACATTCTTACAGCATTCAATAATATTGGTCACTTCGAAGAGATGAAAAACTATTTCAATTACATTGAAAATGTTTCTAAAATTGAAGAAGACCGTTTTCAACCACTTTACAAAATACATGGACCTAAAAAGATTGAAGAAAAGATTATTGATTTAGAAGGATATTTAGGTAATAAACCTGTAAGGATTGGCAATGACGCTTATACACATATACAAAATGATGTTTATGGTCAGGTATTGGTTTCTCTTTTACCGCTTTATAACGACAGGCGCTTTATAACTTCTGAAAAGGTATTTTCTCCCAGATTGGTAGAACATTGTTTACAAAAGATTGAAGACACCATGAATGAACCCGATGCAGGACTTTGGGAATTCAGAAATAAGGCGCAGTTACATTGTTATACTTTCATGTTTCATTGGGCAGGAAGTGCCGCAGCTTACCAAATTGCTGGTTTTTTTAAAGATGAAAAAATGGCAAAAAGAGCACTTGCACTTAAAAAGGAAGCAGCCAATAGAATTGAAGCTTGTTATGACAAAAAAAATAAAGTATTCACACAAGCTGTGGGTACTAAAAACCTCGATGCAAGCTGTTTACAATTAATCACAATGGGTTACCTTAAGCCTGAATCAGAAATTGCTAAAATCCATCTTGAACACTTAGAAAAAGAATTAAGAACTACTGATGGTTTATTTTTTAGGTATAAACACAAAGATGACTTTGGTACTCCAGAGTCCACATTCCTAATTTGTGCTTACTGGTATATTGAAGCGCTAGCATGTGTAGGCAGGGTAGATGAAGCAATAGAAATTTTCGAAAATCTCAATAAATATACGAATCATCTAGGGCTATTAAGTGAAGATGTTCACGCTGAGACAGGAAGTCAGTGGGGAAACTTTCCGCAGGCATACAGTCATGTGGGACAAGTGAATGCTGCTTATAGAATTGAAAAGAAATTGGATCTACCAAACTTCTATTAGTATTTGTAAAGAAAAGAGATAATTAGTTTTGATGTACCCATTTTCTGCTGTGCAGTTTACAAACAGCTAATTCTCTATTATCATATAATACATTGTAGTGTTTTAAATCTTTAATGAGACTAGGGTCTTTTCCTAAATAGTTATAGATCATCTCTACGAAATCTGAAACTTCTTCTTTCACAGAGTAATAGGTCCACTGATCTACCTTGCGTGCATCCACTAAATCTGCATTTTTTAAATAAATAAGATGTCTTGATGTTTTTGTTTGAGTAAAATCTAATACTAGCTCAATATCTGAAATACACATTTCCTTATTTCTAAATAACAGATGGACTATTCTTATCCTTGATTCATCACTAAAAGCCTTGAGAAATTGAGTACCTAGTTGTAAATTGAAATGTTTGAGTTTCATATTTTTGTGGATGCGTGAACGCAAATGTGATATTTGCATATAACCGTTTTGGCAAATAAATAAAATTTATTAACATTTCCAAATAAATCTTACATTTTGTTTAAGATAACGGTTTACTAGTTCAACAAGTCCCACAGTTTATCTTTCATATCTTGTAAGCCCTCTTGCGTAACCGAAGAGATAAAAACGTAATTTATTGTAGGTGGCAATTCTGCCTTAATGAGGCTTTTTAATTCCTCATCAGCCATGTCACTTTTGGTAATGGCTAGCAACCTTTCCTTGTCTAAAAGTTCTGGGTTAAATTGTTGCAGTTCATTTAGCAGAATTTGATAATCTCCATATATATCCTCACTATCTGCTGGAATCATGAAAAGTAAAGCGGAATTTCTTTCGATATGCCTTAAAAAGCGTATCCCTAATCCTTTTCCTTCAGCGGCTCCTTCAATAATCCCCGGAATATCTGCCATTACAAAAGATTGCATGTCACGATAAGCAACAACACCTAAGTTGGGTACTAAAGTAGTAAAAGCATAATCAGCAATTTTAGGCCTAGCAGCCGAAATTGTTGCCAATAAAGTAGATTTACCTGCATTAGGGAAACCAACCAAACCGATATCAGCCAAAAGTTTAAGCTCTAGTATAATAGCGGCTTCTATACCCGCTAAACCGGGTTGTGCATACCTAGGCGCCTGATTTGTTGATGTTTTAAAATGTAAATTTCCTTGACCACCCATTCCTCCATTTAGCAAAACCTTCTCTTCACCTTCTGTGGTAATTTCTATTATTTTTTCACCAGTTTCAGCATGCCTTGCCACTGTTCCTAGTGGTACTTCTAGTATAATATCTTCACCTTGTGCGCCACTGCTGCCAGCGCCACCTCCTGCTCTTCCGTTTTTTGCAAAAACGTGTTTCCTATATTTTAAATGGAGTAATGTCCACATATTTCTATTACCTCTTAGTATAATGTGCCCCCCACGCCCGCCATCTCCACCATCAGGTCCTCCTTTAGGAACAAACTTCTCCCTTCTGAAATGTACTGCTCCTGCACCACCAGCGCCTGACCGGCAAAATATTTTTACATAATCAATAAAATTATCAGTCATACCCAAATTACCTATTTACAATAACACCATATAAATCAACCTGCAAAGGCTAATACTTCTCCAGTATTTTTCCCCATTTCATCTTGTAGAGAGCATACAAAGGTAAGTATCTTATATGCAATTGTTCTAACACAATATTTTTATCTTCTTTAAAAGACTTGAAGCTTATAATAAGGGATTTTTTTTTTAAGGT
>JBCDJE010000102.1:0-10063 GCA_038748185.1 Bacteroidota bacterium | reverse complement strand
CTTATTTCAGCTTGGATACTCAGTCGGAAGAAAGGAATTAGTTCGTAATGAGCTTTATTTAGATTAATTATAAATAAAATATAAAATCACTTGTGTCCTTTTATTTTTCCTTTTACTTTAGGAATCAATCTATAGTAAATTACTGTCATTAACCATATTATCACTAAGATGAATAAAATAAAGGAAACAAAAAGCTCACGCTCATTTTGGGAAAAGGTGAGGAAACTTTTCAATGATGTACACCTTTGGTTGGGTATTGCTTCGGGACTTATATTATTTGTAGTATGTTTAACCGGAACGATTTACACTTTTAGTGAAGAAATACAAGAAGTGCTTAATCCTGAGTTACATCAGGTTGAGGTGGTGTCAGATAAAGAAAGGCTTTCGGAAGAGAAATTAATTGAGGAGGTAAAAAAGCAATTGCCAGAAGGAAAAATTACTCCGATATACATTCCGGCATCAGATAATAAAACCATCGGAGTAGGTTTTAAAAAAGAAGGGGAGAAGCGGAGAACTACCTATTTGGTAGATCCTTATACAGCTGAGGTGAGAGGAACAAATAAAGGAGCCGGTAGTGATTTTTTTAATTTTATTTTCCGCTTGCATCGTTGGCTATTGCTTGATATTGAAATAGGTAGACCCATAGTAGGTTCAGCAACATTAATATTCATTTTTATTATTATTTCGGGTTGGGTGATTTGGTTTCCACAAAAAATAAAAAATTGGCGACAAGGACTTAAAATTAAGTGGAATGCCAATTGGAAACGTGTGAACTTCGATCTTCATAGCACATTAGGTTTTTATGCTTCATTCTTACTTATACTTATGGCACTTACTGGTCCCAAATGGTCATTTGAATGGTATAGAAAGGGGATAAAAGACATTTTAAATACCCAAGAAAAAGCGTTCAAACCAACACCCTATGAATATGAAATTGATCAAGTTGAACGCCCGCTAAGTTATAGAGCACTTATAAAAATAGCAGATGAAGCATTGCCATATAATGGGAATTACAGATTACATATTCCCAGAGAAGGTAACGCTTTAATTGCATTGAACAAGCAAAAAACCGGCTTCTTTGCGCCTTATGGTTGGGACGAAATAAAAATGAATCGTTTTACAGGAGAAGTAGTTGTGCTCAATAAATTCTCAGAAAAGCCTTTAAACGAGAAAATTGTACAATCGCTTTATGCATTGCATGCTGGAACAATCTATGGTACTTTTTCAAAAATTTTATACTTTATTGCCTGTCTTATTGCTACAAGTTTGCCTATAACCGGAACAATTATTTGGATTAATAAACTAGGTAAGAAATCGAAAAAGCGGAAAAAAACTTTACAGCAGCAAGCTGTGTGAAATATGTTAAAGAATTGTTGAATAAATTTTAAACTTACAACTATGTCAAAAAAAACAGGTAAAGTAACCGGTGTTGGTGGCGTCTTCTTTAAATGTAAAGATCCACAAAAAGTAAAAGACTGGTACAAAGAAAATTTGGGTTTTGAGACTGATCAGTATGGTGCAATGTTTAGCTCTAAAAAAGATGATGAATCTGGCAAAACAACATACTTACAATGGAGTCCTTTCAAAGATGATACTACCTGTTTTGAACCTTCTGATAAGGGTTTCATGGTAAACTATAGGGTTGAGAATTTAGAGGCATTGGCTGAAGATCTAAAAGCTAAAGGAGTTAAAATACTTGATAACATTGAATCTTACGATTATGGGAAATTCTTGCATATCCTTGATATAGAAAATAATAAGATTGAATTGTGGGAGCCGGTAGATGAGACATTTGATAAAAAGTAACTTTTTTAAAGAAAAGTTTTATACTGATAAAAGTCATAGGGATTCCATAATGATTTAGTAGTATTGTAGCCGTATGCACTAAGCTATCAATACTCAAATGAAAACGAATAAATTTTTTACAGTTCCGTTTGTTTTTCTCTTTTCAATTGCTGTTTCTTTTGCTCAAGTTCCTGAGTGGGAAGACCCTCGTATAAATGGTGTAAATCGTTTACCGGCCAGAAACACTTCCTATTCTTATGCTACTGTTGACGAAGCTTTGGCTAATAAGCGCGAAACTTCAGGAAGGTGGCAAAGTTTAAATGGGAATTGGAGATTTGCTTTTGCTAACGTTCCTGAAAAAGCGCCATCAGATTTCGAGAAACCTGATTTTAATGCAGATAATTGGGATGAAATACCTGTTCCTGCCAATTGGGAGTTACATGGTTATGGTACAGCCATTTATACGAATATTATATATCCATTTGTACCAGTAGAACCTCCTTTTGTTCCTGATAACGATAATCCAACAGGATGTTATCTTAAAAAATTTGAAGTAAACAGTGACTGGAAGGATATGCAAGTAAAATTGCATTTTGGCGGGGTAAGTTCAGCTTACTATGTTTGGTTGAATGGAAATTATATTGGTTATAGTGAAGACAGTCGCTTACCAGCAGAATTTGATGTAAGCGAACATCTCAACTTTGATGGAGAGAATACTTTAGCAGTAAAAGTTCATCGTTGGTCTGATGGCAGTTATATGGAAGATCAAGATCATTGGAGATTGAGTGGCATTCATAGAGAAGTTTTACTATTGGCACAACCTAAAACAAATATCAGAGATTTCTATGTACAGGCAGGACTGGATGAAAACTATAAAAATGGGCAGCTTACAGTAAGACCAAGGCTGAACCATATACGTGCTGAAATACTAAAAGGGTGGAAATTTGAACTGGACTTATTCGATGCAACTGGTAATCCGGTTTTTGAAGAATCGTTAAAACTGGAAATAGATCAGTACTTAAAGGAACTTGGTGCGTTTGCTTTTGGTACAAGTAATCAGTTCCCTGCTTTTAAAGCAGATGTTGAGACTCCTAAACAGTGGTCTGCTGAAATTCCCTATTTATATACAGTTGTAATTAGCCTCAAAGATGCAGAAGGGAAGTTATTAGAATCGAGAAGTAATAAAATTGGTTTTAGAACAGTAGAAACTAGTCAAAAAGGTGAACTATTAATTAATGGGAAATCAGTTGAACTATTCGGCGCCAACAGACATGATCATCATCCGATTAACGGTAAAGTAGTAGGTTATGAAGATATGGTAGAGGATGTTGTGCTGATGAAACAATTCAACTTCAATGCGGTGCGGACTTCTCATTATCCCAACGATCCCAGCTTTTATGATATTTGCGATGAATATGGATTGTATGTAATTGATGAAGCCAATATTGAGACACATGGGATTGGTGCTAAAATATCCAACGACCCCGAATGGGCAAATGCTTATGTTGAAAGGGCAACTCGTATGGTTGAAAGAGATAAAAATCATCCTTCTATCATTTTTTGGTCATTAGGTAATGAATCAGGCATGGGGGCAAACCATGGAGCAATGACAGGGTTTATTCGCGAATATGACGATACTCGTTTGGTACATTATGAAGGCAGTCATGAACAACCGCTTCGGGCAGACCCTGCAGTAGATATGTATAGTAGAATGTACTGGTCTATTGAAAAAATGCAGGAAATCATCAATACAACCAATGATAACAAGCCTATTGTATGGTGTGAATTTGCTCATTCTATGGGTAATTCTTCAGGTAACTTGTTTAAATTCAGAGATTTTATAAGAAAAGAACCAAGAGCAATTGGTGCTTTTGTTTGGGATTGGGTTGATCAAGGACTGGAAAAAACTGATCCTAATGGGGTAAAATACTATGCTTATGGGGGTGACTTTGGTGATACGGCTATCAACGATAACAACTTCTGTTTAAATGGTGTAGTTTTTCCTGATAGAACTCCACAACCTGCCCTCTACGAATGGAAGTATATCTTTCAACCTATTTCTTTTACCTCAGGTAATCCTGAAAGTGGTAAAATCACGGTAAAAAATCATTTTGCTTTTACCAATCTTTCTGATTTTGAACTTCGTTGGGAAGTTTTGCAAAACGGGATAAAAATTACCGAAGGAAAAGGTAATATTCTAACTTGTCTTCCGGATGAAGAAAAAACTATTACATTACCTGAGTTCGAGGCTATAAAACCAAAAAAGGGTTCAGAATATGCCATTAATGTATCATTCCATTTAAAAGAAAGAGCAAGTTGGGCAGAAGCCGGTCATGCGGTCGCCTCTGAGCAATTTCTGCTTGAAAAACTTTCTTCTCCAATACCTGAAATAAAAGTAGGAGGAAGCCTTACTTCTGTTGAAACAGAACAAACAGTGACGATAAA
Source organism: Bacteroidota bacterium (assembly GCA_038748185.1). GTDB lineage: Bacteria > Bacteroidota > Bacteroidia > Cytophagales > Flammeovirgaceae > Chondrinema. Next base: position 5,833 of record JBCDJE010000102.1, on the reverse strand, counting down.
TGGAAGAGGTTTCAGTGTACAAATCTCTAAAGAAAATGGAGCACTAATAAGCTATAATATTGGAGGTACAGAAATGTTGGTTTCACCTCTGGTGCCGAATTACTGGCGTGCACCCACCGATAATGATGATCGTGGTTGGAAAATATACAAGATAATGCCCGAGTGGAAGGATGCTGCCAATAACAGAAAAGTGAATGCCATAAGTGTAAATAAAGCTGACAAATCAAAAGTGCTTGTAGGAGTAGATTTTTCTTTACTAGGCGGAAAAGCATTGCAAAAAACAACATATGAAGTATTTGCTAATAATCAGGTTAAGGTAAAAAATACTTTTGAGGGAAAAGGAGAATTCCCCGATTTGCCAAGATTTGGCATGCAGACGGGCTTGCCAGAATCCTACGATCAGGTGATATATTATGGCAAAGGACCTTTTGAAAATTATGCCGATAGGAAACACGGCGCTCATCTTGGTCGCTATACTATGCCTATCAGCGATTTTTATACTCAATACATAATGCCACAAGAAAGTAGCAATAGAATGGGCGTGCGCTGGTTTGCTTTAGCCAACACTCAAGGAAGAGGTCTACTCGTTCAAGCTTCAGGAGCTTTAAATATGAGTGCGTGGCCATACAGCATGGAAGATTTAGAAAGAGGAAAACATACCATAGACCTGCCTAAACGAGATTTTATTACCTTAAACATTGATCACAGCCAGATGGGAGTAGGTGGAGATAATACCTGGTCTCCGGCATCACGACCTCATGAAGAGTTTAGACTAAGTGAAAAAAAATACGCTTATAGTTTTACGCTAAAGCCTTTTAATAGTAAAAGAGCTATGGAAAAACTAGTAATGCAGCAATTACCAAATTGAAGGATACATATTCGAGTTTTTCATAAGGACTTCTTGATGCCATTTAAATTAGAGAAGTCCTTATTTTTTATTTATACCATAATTTATAAGCCTACTGGTTTATACTAATTTTTTAGTAGCTATTGCTATTTTTTAGTTAATTCGAATTTTACTTTCCTAATCCCGAAAGCTGTATCCCATTGTTTAACTTCTTGGAATCCTAGTTTTTTATAAAGTTGAGTTGCCGGTTTATTTTCTAATCCTGTTTCTACAGTATATATTTCTGCATCAAATGTATCAAGAATAAACATCATTAGCTTTCTGCCTAAACCTTGACGAAAATAATTTGGGTGAACGACTAAACTTTGTATCTCGAGAACTTTTTGAAGTACTCTGATCTCTACAATAGCTGCAATTTCTTCATTTTCCCACAGTCCATAAAAAGCTGTATCACTTTTTAAAAAGTCATGAAGGGGTCTTTTAAGTGGAGGAAAATCAATAGCTTTTAGTAGATCGGCTTCAACTGTATAAGAAGCTTGAAAGAGTGCATGCATTCTTTCAGATATAACTTGATTTGTATTGTCTAGCCTTTCAATCACTTTTATATTTTTTAGCTATTATTTAAGTTAAAAATAATAGTTACTGTGTAACCAATTCTTTCTCCAATTCTTCCAATGACCTGCCTTTTGTTTCAGGCATAATTTTCCAGACAAAGAGTAACTGTAAAAACATCATTCCTGCGAAAAATGAAAATACAGGTCCTCCTCCAAACTGCCCGGCGAAGAATGGGAAGATATTAGCAATTACAGCTGCGAGTATCCAGTGAGTAAAACTGCCGAAAGACTGTCCTTGTGCCCTTATTTTATTAGGAAATATCTCAGCAATAAATACCCAAATTACTGCCCCTTGTGACATAGAGAAAAAAGCAATATATAAAAATATAAAAGCTGGAATGCCTCCTAGTTGTTCGCTCAAAAATCCATAAGCTACAAGCGATAGTGTAATAATGAGTCCAAAAGAACCGATGTACATCAATGATTTTCTGCCAAAAAGATCGATAATAAAAATACCTACTATGCAGAAGATCAAATTAGTAATTCCCACACCGGTAGAAGATAACAAAGCTGAACTTGCGCCTAACCCTGTCATTTCAAAGATTCTTGGGGCATAATAAATAATAGCATTGATTCCAGAAAACTGGTTGAATACCGCAAAAAGGAAAGCCAACATTACGGGCTTGCGAAATTTGGACGAAAATAGATTTCCGGTACCGTTATTTGCATGAGCAATGCTCTCTTTAATTTCTGATATGGCATAATCCACATCTTCATTACTCACTTTTTCTAGTACTTCTCTTGCAGCATTTTCATCGTTTTTAAGCGCAATAAGCCAACGAGGACTTTTTGGTAAAAAGACAACGAGTACGGCAAATAGTAATGCCGGTAATGCTTCTACACCTAACATCCAACGCCAGGCATTTTCACCAATATCAGCTATAAGGTAATTTGAAAGGTAGGCAATCACAATTCCTAAAGTTATATTAAACTGAAAGAGTGCGACTAATCTACCTCTCATCTTTGCTGGAGCAATTTCAGAAATATACATAGGTGCAGCTACAGAAGAAGCGCCAACACCAACGCCACCAATAAATCTTAATAGCATGAAAGAGTAAACCTCTGGAGCAATAGCGGAACCAAGCGCAGAAACAAAGTACAATAAACCAATCCAGAATAAGGTTTGCTTCCTGCCTAAAGCATTGACAGGGATGCCGGCAAACAATGCTCCGATAACTGTCCCATAAAGGGCTATAGCTACTGCTAAACCATGTTCAAAATCACTAAGTTGCCACAATTCTTGTATGGCTTGTTCTGCTCCTGAAATAACAGCAGTATCAAACCCAAATAAAAATCCACCTAATGCAGCAACAATAGTGTGAAATATCAATATCTTTTTCATATTTACTTAAAATTCAAAAAATTATAAGAATATTCATATTTGTTTAAATATAGTGAAATGAAGAACAACTATAGAAAGTCAAACACTTTTCCTTACAATAACCATTAAAAAACTGGGCTTATACTTTAATGACCGTTTTTGCATATTTAAACCGTAAAACTGTGGGACTCTTTTTAGGAGTGCTCACTTTTATAATAGTGAGTAATTTACCAGTACCTGCTGGTTTAACTGAACTAGGTTTAAAAGCAGCAGCAGTTGCTTTATTAATGACTTTCTGGTGGGTTACAGAAGCGATTCCTATTGCTGCTACCGCAATGGTACCTCTGGTGCTCTTTCCCACTACTGGAGTACTCTCAGCCAGCGAAACGGCTGAAAATTACGGGCATAACTACGTAGTAATGCTCATAGGTGGTTTTATCCTTGCCAAAGCTTTTGAAGTGCATAATCTACATAAACGGATTGCATTATTAATTATGCAGCTCATTGGTACAAGTCGTAAGCTAATTATTTTAAGTTTCATGCTTGCAACGGCCTTGCTTTCTATGTGGATAGCCAATGTGGCGATCACACTGCTCATGTTACCTATTGCCTTAGCAATTATCAGTAAGGAAAAAGAGAGCGAAGGTAGTATTTCTAATTTTGGTTTGGCTTTGATGTTGGCGATTGCCTACTCTGCCAGTATAGGAGGTACAGGTACACTTATTGGTACACCGCCAAACATGGTATTTGCGGGTATGGTAGAACAGCTTTTCCCCAAAGCACCTGAGGTCAGCTTTTTTCAGTGGATGCTATTAGGCCTTCCACTCATGGTGGTTTTTCTCCCTATCATTTGGATATACCTAACAGGTTATTTTAAAATTAAGGGTGCTTTTCTTGGAGGAAGAGAAGTGATTGAAAAAGAGCTGATTAGTCTTGGAAAAATGGGTAAGGCTGAGAAAAGAGTCGCTATAATTTTTATCTTAACAGCATTAGGTTGGATATTTAGACGAGACTTTGTATTTGATGCAGTGGTTATACCCGGCTGGGCATCTTTGTTTGGTGTAGCAGAATATGTTCATGATTCAACGGTTGCTTTAACTGCAGCAGTATTACTTTTTGTCCTGCCTTCCGGGAAAGGTAATCAGGAACGTTTAATTGATTGGAAAACGGCGGAACGCATACCTTGGGGTGTTCCTTTTATCGTTGGAGGGGGATATTCCATTGCCAATGGTTTTGCTGTAACAGGGTTGGCGGCATGGCTTGGTAATCAATTAGCTTTTATTGGCAACTTTCCCTTATTAGTAGTTTTGCTCTTTGTCATATTACTTATGACGTTTTTAACAGAAATCAATTCCAATACGGCTACAGCCAATATTTTCTTGCCTGTACTAGCAAGTATGTCGGTTGCAGGCGAGAGCCATCCTTTTCTTTTAATGATTCCAGCTACAGTTGCTTGTTCATTTGCTTTTATGCTTCCTTCAGGAACGGGAACCAATGCAGTAATTTTTGGCAGTGGTATAGTTAGTATTCCTCAAATGGCTAGATGCGGTTTGTGGCTTAACTTGATTAGTATCATATTACTCACCATTATGATGTATTTGGTAGCTGTTCCCATATTTGACATCAGCAGTGGATTACCAGAATGGGTGAAGCCTTAAAAAAGATAGAAAAATATTCTGAACATTGACATTTCGAAGAAACAAGTTTTTAAGACGAATTAAATAATTCTAAGCTTAATTCGCATTAGTGACTGTTACCCAAAAATCATTATAAATTCTTTTACATAAAGCAACTGATGTACATACTTATGAATTAGTACTTCAAGAAGTCTAAGTAAAAACAGATTAGAAGATATAGCTCTATCATTAAAATAAAAGTTATCATGGCTTTACACAAACTATCCCTTATTGTCCTTTTTGTAGGGATAATTTGTGGTTTTGCAATTGGGCAAGAAAAAAATAGCATTACAATAAGAGGTGAGGTAAAAGATTCCCTTAGTAACAAGTCTTTATCTTTTGTTCATATTAAACTTAAAGGTAAATCGACTGGAGTTCCTTCCAATAGTGAAGGAAGGTTTGTATTTCATTTAACAGAAGAAGCAATTGATGACTCTTTAATGTTTTCCATGATAGGATATAACCCAAAAGTAATTCCTGTAGAAGAACTACTGAAGAAAGATTTTCATACTTTTTTAATAAGTGAGTATACTACTTATTTAGACGAGGTTGTTATTGAGGCTCAAGATGCCTTAGAAATTATAAAAGAAGTTACTAAGCGATTACAAGATAATTTTCCTGTTGAGCCTTTTGAGTTTGAAGGATTTTACAGGAATTCATATAAAGAATTTGATAAATATGTGAGGCAATTTGAAGCAGCTTTTAGTGGGTTTGATCACAACTTTCATCATAGAAGTGGGTATAGTTTAAACATGCTTAAAAGAAAAGAAAGTACTGACTATAGACAATCTAAATGGAGACAAGCTTCTGGAAATATTCCTTGGCATTACCTCTGGCATATTAGGCGACAGCACCAATATTTTTTCACCAATAAGCAATATCTAAAATACGACTATACGATTGAAAGCATAGATTCTTTTGAGGGTGAACAGGTTTATAAACTAAAATTTATTTTAAAAGATAAGTCTGAAAGAATTAGTGAATCTTGGGCATATATCCGAGAAAAAGATTATGCTATTTTAGAAATAGGAGGGAAAACGAAAACTATCAATCCTAAAAAATTTCAATTAAGTGATAGCTTGTTTATGGCTTATACTGGTGGTACAATCCAAGTAAAGTATGTTGAATTTAAGGGTAAAATGTATCCTTCCTACAGTAACAGTCTATATCAGCATCAGGTTTACAATGCTCAATCAGTAGGCCAAGGAAGTTTTGATATGAATGAGGAATTAATTATCCATGAGATCAAAACGCCATCCAGTTATGTTTCCAAAAAAGCCTTTAACAAGAAAAAGCAATCAAATATCTTAGCTTTACCTGCTGATTCAATATTTTGGAAGCAATATAATAAACCAGTGGCAACAGCTCTTTCAAT
>JBCDJE010000101.1:0-10101 GCA_038748185.1 Bacteroidota bacterium | reverse complement strand
CACCCACTCCATTATATCCTTCTCCTTCATATAGTCCTAATGGATCGAAATTACCTATTTGTGCATTTCCAGTAATGCCATAACTTGCACGAAGCTTGAAGAAGCTCAAGATGTTATTATTTTCTAAGAAAGGCTCATTAGACACAATCCAACCTACAGAACCAGCAGGGAAGAAACCATATCTATTGTTTGCTCCAAACCTCGAAGAACCATCTACTCTACCACTAAAAGTGGCTAAGTACTTGTTATTTAATTTATAATTAACCCTTCCGAAATAAGATAGGAAAGTAAATTCTTGTAATGTTGAAAATGCTTCTGTAATATCTGCAGCACTTTCAATTTTTCTAAGATCATCTACCGGAAATTGTTGGGCTTCAACCTGTGTGACATCTGTTCTTGAATATTGATATTCTGTACCTGCAGTAACAGAAAAATCATGAATATCACTTAGATTGAAATCATAGTTAACAAAGGCTTTAGAGTTGTAATTGGCAACTCTTGTAAACCTGGAAATTCCTGAACCATTTGTTCCATCACCTCCATCCGTATTTCTACCAAAAAATCTATCTTGGTTTTGGCTTAATACATCAACTCCGAATTCGGCCCTGGCAGTTAAGCCAGGCAAAATTTCATAAGCTGCATAGAAGTTATTTAAATTTCTAAAAATAATATCTGATCTACTTGTATTGTCAATATCTATCAATCCATTATAGTAAACGGCTGTAGGTCTGTCAGTCAATACTCCATCAGCATCTCTTAAAGGTGTAATAGGTGCTTGTGCAATTAACTGACCAGGAGTAGAAAAAGCATTATCATCTGAAACCCGATCGTTACTTGTTCTAGTTAAACTCATATTTACACCAAAGTTTAATTTATCAGTAGCTTGGTGATCGAGGTTTAACCTTCCACTAATTCTTTCCATTGCATTTCCAACAGCTATACCTTCTTGATCCATGTAGCTACCGCTAAGGTAAAATCTGGTTTTATCAGATCCACCTGAAGCAGATAAGTCAACACGGTTATTAGTAGCATTTTCATTATAAATTTCATCTTCCCAATTTGTATCGACAGGATTTGATCCATTTCTCCAATTAGTACTTGCATCAGGGCCACCGGAATATCTATCAAGCCTGCCTGTTACAAAGGAAGTCCATGAGTCAGGGTCATCTAAAGCTACTCCATCTCTCAGATCAGAATTTTCTGCAGCTTCAAGTACATAATCAGTATATTGTGATGCATTTAACCACTCTCTTTTATTGGTAGGATTGCTAAAACCAGTTTGGTAATTCAAACTGAATTTCGTTTTTCCTCTAGTCCCTTTTTTAGTAGTAATGATTACTACGCCATTTGCCGCTCTTGAACCATAAATAGCGGCAGCAGAAGCATCTTTTAAGATATCGATGGATTCTACATCGTTGAAATTAATATCAGAAAGTGGATTAACCGGCGCCTCATCTGGATTACCAATATTTTGATTAGTAATAGGTACACCATCTATCACAAACAAAGGTTGGTTATCAGCAGTCACTGAAGAAGAACCTCTGATTCTCATCTTCATACCTTGTCCTAACTTACCGTTTGATGCTTCTACAAATACTCCTGAAGCCCGTCCTTGAAGTGTTTCTTCAAAGTTTGTAACAGGCATGTTTTCAATATCATCTCCAGATATTTTAGCAATATTACCGGTTAAATCAGTTTTGAGTTGTTGTCCATATCCGGTAATTACAATTTCAGACAACTTAGTTACATCTTCAGCTAGATTTACATCTATCACACTTTGGTTACCCACTTCCAGTTCAATAGAAGACATGCCAACAAAAGTATAAACAAGAATAGCATCTGACGAGGGTACATTAATAGAATACTTACCATCAATGTTAGAAATAGTTCCTTGGGTAGTTCCTTTAACTACAATTGAAACACCCGGAAGTGGGCTTCCATCAGCTTCAGATATCACCGTACCAGTTACGGTTTTCTCCTGCGCTAATGTTGTGCTTAAACCAAGAAAGCACCAAAAACTAAGTGAGAGTAATAATTTGTTCATCATAAATTATTATTATAAAATTTAAAAAAAATCGGGTTAGTTTTTTAATTGAGTTGTTATTTAATTCGCATGTATTAATTATATAGCTTTTAGCTAATTATTTAAGTCTCAATCCTACAGCAAGTATTTATTGGGAAAAAATTACTAGTAAAAATTGAGAATATTAAGTAGATAGATCGTGCCTTGAAACTAAATTTCTTTCTGCTTTTTCAGTAGAAAAAATTAGAAGTTTTGAGTATGATGGTAGTGTGTATACAATACTTGGGTGTAATGATATTTTCATAGTTGAGTTGTAGTTATTCTCTTCTGTTTTTTGTTTTTTTAAAGTATTGTGGTTAATCGCAAGTTAACAAGCCTATGATTTTATAATATCACCTAAAATACGTGGTTTTTAAAAGCTATTATTGTTTAATATTCATTTAAGTTATTGCTAGTGTACGCTATTTAAAAGTAATTACATATCATTCTGTAAATCAAGGCTTTAATATATAGTTTCTCTTGAAATAGAAAATCTTTTAGAAGGTAATAAAGATGTAACTAGTATTGCTTTTTAAGATTAGCTGCATGTAAAACTAGTAATAAACCAATAAATATTAAATACTTATCCCCTGAAAATAGTGATAACTTTATAAAAGAAAAACCTGTTATCCTGAAAAACAACCAGTTATATAAGGTCACAAACTCGTTTATTTAAATAGTAATCTATAATGTTTTTTAGAGTAAGATAATGTATAAATAGGAGTTACTATGAGATTTTATGCATTGAAGAAAGGTTTTTAGAAAAGTATATACTAAGTAAGAAGGGTAGGCTTTGAATATAATTAATGTAAGAAGCAAAGCAATAAAAGATTGGGCTATTATATCAAATTTATTATTGAGAGAAAAAAATTGGCTTGAGTTTTTAAACTCAAGCCAACCAATAGGATTTGTATTATACTCTTTAAAACAAAATATCTATAATTGTTTACAGTGGTATTTGATTAACCGCTGTTATATCAAATAAACCAGGGATAGGATTAGGAGCATTCGAGTTTGCATTTGTTTCTTCCTCTGGTAATAAATATCTCTCAGGTATTTGATTTCCCAATTTAGGTGTTAACCCAATTAAATTCTTAGTTCTTGTTAAATCGTTGAAAGCTTCAATATTTCCGAAGAGGCAAGCATATTTTTCTTCAGTAACTTCAAATAACAAGGCTTCTTCTGTAGTTGCACCTGCTATCCCAGCTATGCCTGAAGGTGCAAAATCTTCTAATGCATAATCTTGGTACAGGTTCTCACCAAATCGGTTACTTAGTGCTTGTCGAACGCTATTTAATACTTCAAGTGCTGCATTTGCATCGGGTGCGTCTTTTCTAAGATGGGCTTCTGCTAAAATGAGCTGATTTTCACTAAATGTTAACAACTCATCACTAGCAGTGCGCGCAAATATTCCTTCGTCACTTGTATTGATATCATAATCAACATCACCAGCATTTGTTGGTGCTGTATAGTAAAAAGCAAATCGATTAGATTCATCAGTTTTAGCATTACCTCTATACATAGGCTGGTTAACATCCAACAGTTTAGCCAGGTTAGCATCTCTTGCTCCAATATCTCCAGGGCGATCAATCGTTAGAAATGAATGCCACAAATTCATGTCTTGTAATTGTATACCTAAAGTATGTGGAAATCTTAAACTATTTTCATCAGAAGAAATGCCTTGTTCAGCATTTGTTATAGCATTTGCGTAATCTTTTACATGTAAGTAATAACGAGCCTTTAATGTATGGGCAACTTCTATCCATTTGGTTACATCTCCATCATAAAATAAATCAGCATCTAAATCTGATCCTATACCTGATCCTAAATCCACAATTGCTTCATCTAGTAATTCTTGTACTCCTTCATAAACAGAAAGCTGATTATCATAAGTTGGGTTAGTGATTCCTTCTGTGAATTGTAGTGCAGCTGAGAAAGGAACATCTCCCCAAAGGGCTGCTACATGCCCATACATATGAGCCTGAATAACAGTCATAATGCCAACACCAATTCTATTTTCATCGGCTTGTAACTTTTCAATAGCTAGGTTACACTGAGTCAAACAACCATAGTATTCTGGTTCCCAGTCGAAAGAGGATGAGGTGACATCGTAATTGTTAATTCCTATCCACTGAATTGCCTGCCCAGTTAATTGTTGGGTCCAAACGGCTGCATACCACGCATCTTGAACAGTTAATGATACGTCATAGCCCATCATGGCAGCACTCATTATGGAGGTTGTAGGTGCATCTCCTGCATTATTGGGGTCTTCACCAAATCCATCAATATAGCTGCATGAACCAGTAAATATTAATAAAATAGTTAAGACTAATGATAATATATTTTTAAACTTTTTCATTTCAATCTTTTTAGAATTTAATAAAATCTCAATTCCTAATTAGTAAGTTAACCTTAAAGTGAAGATGTATGAACGAGTAGCAGGATTATTGAAATAGTCTAGTCCAAGACCATTTATCGCTGAGCCTGTTAAATTGGTATCGGGGTCTACTCCTGAATAGTCAGTCCATAAAATAAGGTTTCTTCCGGTGAAGGATAGGTTTAAGCTTGAGAGTTTGGTTTTTTCTCTAAATGAAGCAGAATTAAATGTATAACCGAGAGATAGCTCCCTTAAGCGAGTCCATCCTGCATCTTCAATAAATAATTCGTCGGCGCCTGAAAATCCACCACCAAGTCCGGTATCCCAGCTTTCGTCTAAAAATACTTCACCTCCACCAAAATCATGAATTCGTCCCCTCAATGTATAAGACCCATCACTGTTTAGACCTACTTGTCCATAAGCTCCGGCAACAGTTTCTCCGCCAACTATTCTCAGTTGATTGGCTTGATCCGCTGTTAAAGTAGTTGTTTCAGTAGTATAATCAGCAGTACCCATTACTGCTAAAGCACCCTTAGTTCCATTCCACATATCACCACCAATACTAAAGTCAAACAAAAAATTTAAGGAAAGATTTTTCCATTTTAGCGTACTTCCTAATCCCATTCTATAGTCAGGGTTAGGGTCACCTATTACACCGTCTATATCGGCTAGTCCATCAGGAAATCCATCCTCATCTAAAATAATTTCTCCGTTTGCATCTCGATCGAATCTAGAGCCCCATAGCGCACCCATCTGTTCTCCAAGAACTGCTCTAGAGCTGGTTCCTGTGAATCCTGCTAACGTAATTGAGTTTACGCCTTCAGCCATTTGGGTGACTTCGCTTCTGTTTCTAGAAAAGTTACCATTAAAAATCCATGTAAAATCATTGATATTCAATATCTCTGCGCCAAGCTCTACTTCTATCCCTTTATTTTCAACTGTAGCCGCGTTTTGAATTTCAAACCTAAAACCAGAGCTTACAGCAGCATCAGTTTGCACAATTAAATCTTTAGTTTCATTGGAATAATATGTTACACCAAGATCGATTTTGTCTTTCCATAAACGAAGGTCTGCGCCAATCTCGAATTCTGTTTTTACCTCCGGCTTAATATCTGGATTAGGAGCGGTTACAGATCTGGCAACTCCTCCATTATAAGCACCTCCATTTAAACCTGGACCAAATCCATCGCCGTATCCTCTATCATTGCCGGTTGGGTTAATAAAATCTATTGCGGTCAGGTAAGGATCAGGGCCTCTTCCTACTTTTCCATAGGCTAGTCTTAACTTACCAAATGTGAGGTAATCATTTTCTGGAATGAGCTTACTAAATTGCCATGCTACATCAGCTCCTCCATAAAAGAAAAACTCTCCTTCATCTCCCTCATTTGGGTTAGCAAATGTAGACCAACCATCAAAACGGCCTGTAGCGCCTATGAATACCTGATCGAAAAGACTCACATTTACACCACCATAAAAGCCAAGAATACGTTGTGTTTCTTCAAGGTTGAATGGTATAAAACTGCCAAGTGACCCATTAGATAGTTGTGGCGGTGAATCGGAGTTATTCCAGTTTCTGGTAATACTACCAGAATCATCAAATTTCCTTTGGTTTAAATTGACACCTAATAATGGATTAATACCAATATTGCCGTCATTAAGAGAAAATTTACCTCTTGCTATAAAATCAAAATTATATTGACTTCTTGTAATCGTTTCTTTAGAAAAGTGTCCCCCTGGCCAATTAGAAGAGATAAATGGAAAAATGTCTTCTCGCTCATCTGTGTAGGTGTCGTAACCAAGTCTGGAAGTTAGGTTTAGCCAGTCGGTAGGATCAGCCTGTAATTCTATTTTGCCCATAAAACGGTTTACCACAGTAGTACTCAATATATTACGCATTAGCCACAGTGGGTTATCATAAATTGAAGAAGTGCTGGCTCCTAAGGGGTTTCTATAGCTTCTTTGTCGGTTTTCAAACCTGATATTAGCATTATCTACATAGGTACCAACATAATCGTTTAGATTAAAGTCAGGGGAATTTCTTAACCCTCCTAAAAACAATCCACTTAGGTTAGATCCCATCTGAACGCGGTTCCCTGAAGTGTTGGTGAAACCGACATTGGCATTTAAAGTAAATATTTTTCCTAAATATCTTGTGAAATTAGTTCGTGCATTAATTCGATCATAAGTACTATTTTCTCTAATAATACCATCTTGGGTAAGGTAAGATAAAGAGGCGAATATACTGCCGTTCTCATCTGATGATCCTACATCTATAGTATTCGTTAAAGTAGTACCAGTTTTAAAAATAGGATCATAGATATCATAAACTTCTCTAGAGTTTATACCTCCATTTGGGTCTTCAGGTGTTCCTGCTAAATAATTGTAATACCTGCGACCATCTGAAGTTTCAAAAAAACCTGCATAATTTTCATCGTTAGGATCTGTTATCCAGTCATTTTCACCGCCGGGTCGGTCGGCAATACGATCTCCCCAACTTGTACGGCTTCTACTTGTGCCACCTGCAGCTAACATACCACTTCCTTTACCATAGGTAGTATTTAGAGGCACTTTTTGGTTAATTTCATCAATACTTATGCTTGAAGAAAAGTTAACTGTAAAACCACCTCCCTTTTTTGAACTACCCTTCTTAGTAGTAATAACAAGTACACCATTTGCCCCTCTCGAGCCCCATACTGCTGATGCTGCAGCTCCTTTTAGTACCTCTACCGATTCAATATCAGCGGGGTTTATGTCATTTAACCTAGATTGTTGTGCTACTCCTCCGTTTGTACCAACACCTGCAGATGTTTCATTACCTCCGAAAGCTTCGCCAAGATAGGTATCGTTGAACATGGGGACACCATCTATAACAATAAGAGGCTGTATGTCACCTGTAATTGAAGTTGCTCCTCTAAGTACTATCCTTGAACCTGCACCAGGTTCTCCACTGTTTTGTACAATGTTTATACCTGACGACTTGCCACCTAAAGAATTTATGAGATTAGGCTCGCCAGAATCAAGTAATCTTTCTCCTCCTACGGTTGTAGAGGCAGCAGCAGATTTATCTCTATCTGTTTCAAAACCTAAGGCATTCACCACGATTTCTTGTAGGACCTCATCATCTTGAATCATAGTAATATCAATGACTGAACTTGAACCAACTTCAATCTCTTGCGACAAAAAACCGATGTAAGAAAAAACAATTGTATTTGCATCTGAGGAAAGGCTGATTCGATATTTACCATCGATATCAGTAACGGAACCTGAGTTAGTACCTTTAACTAAAACATTTACACCCGGTAGTGGAGTATTATCTTCTCCTGATATTACCGTACCTGTAACTGTTTTATCTTGTGCTGATGCTGAAAAATAACAACAACACAAAAAAATGAATGAAAGTAAAAAATGCTTCATGATTTGATAAAAATTAAAATGAACACTAAACAGTTAGTAAAATATTTGAGCTGGTAGAACACTTAAGAGTAGAAGTATTTTGCTCCACTTTTTTTGGTTAGGAATTAATCTTCTAGGTAGTACTATTACATAAATGGGAAATACCACCATATCCCATCTTTTAGTTCAAAAAATCGGAAATAACAGACTCAAAATTTTGGTAATCAATTTTTTAATAAGGAGATTCCTATGATATGCTGCTGGACTGAAAGTTGTTTATTGATACATGCTGATTTTGTTTCTCCAAATTAATTTATGCCCCCTTTTGTAGGGTAAAAAAGTATCTGGGCAGCAAGATAGTATTCAGTATAATAATTTAATATCACCTGAAATATGTGATTTTTTTGAATAGGATTTTTTTATAAAAATATGTGAGATTTTATGTGGAGAATGGTGTGCAGTATATTGATTACCTGTACTTTAATAACTTTTGATTAGTTTCTGATTAGAGAGATAGGCTATTTTTGTTATTAACACAACTGTATACAAAAGAAGCATAATTGGACAAATTAAGGCTTTTACTTAAAAATAAGGTTAAATAAAAAAATCCCCCATTTTTAGGGTGATTTCTTCTTAAGGCTAAAGATTTTTGAGAACTATATTCAATAATTTTTTTAGATACTGAGATTATTATCTCTAAGGGCTGCATTAAGTGAAGTTTTTAGATCTGTGCTAGGCTTGCGTTTTCCGATAATGAGTGCAGCTCCCACCTGATATTCACCAGCATTAAACTTTTTTGTTACACTTCCAGGAATTACCACAGATCTCTCTGGAATATAGCCTTTGTATTCTATAGGTGAATCGCCAGTTACATCAATAATTTTAGAGCTTCCTGTAATAGTTACATTAGCACCAAGTACTGCTTCTTTACCAACTTTTACTCCCTCAACAAGTATACATCTTGAGCCGATAAAAGCGCCATCCTCAATAATAACAGGGGCAGCTTGTACTGGTTCAAGTACACCACCAATACCTACACCACCACTCAGGTGAACATTTTTTCCTATTTGAGCACAGCTTCCTACAGTGGCCCAAGTATCTACCATTGTCCCAGAATCTACATAAGCCCCAATATTTATATAAGAAGGCATCATGATTACCCCTTTATTTACAAAGGCACCATATCGGGCAATTGCATGAGGTACAACTCTTACACCTTTTTCTTTATATTCTGTTTTTAAGGCAATTTTATCATGGAACTCAAAAGGCCCTACCTTAATTACTTCCATTTCTTGTAAAGGGAAATATAAAATAACAGCTTTTTTTATCCACTCATTCACTTCCCATCCATTAGTAGTAGGTGTTGCTACCCTTATATCTCCTTTATCTAATGCAGCAACTGTTTTAGTAATGGCTTCTTTGGTTGTTGATTCGTTTAAAAGTGTCCTGTTTTCCCAAGCGGCCTCAATTATATCTTTAGTATCCATTATTTTTTATATTATAGTAAGAATAGTATGTTTGAGAGATGCGATTTCGATCGCAAAACAAGGAAATTTTATCATTTAAAAAAAGATTTTACCCAAAAGCTGTCTTGGCTGAATTCATCTATCTTAGCTTCCTTTTACTATCTTTCTTACAGATATTTATTTATCTATTTGTTTTGGGACCTTTTGCTTATTCTGCTACACCAGTTTTTCAGCAGAGCAAAACACTAAAGATATCTGTAATAATTGCAGCTAGAAACGAATATGAAAACCTTAAGCGTCTTTTACCGAAATTAGATGAGCAAGTATACCCTAACTTTGAGGTGATTATAGCAAACGATCGATCGGAAGATAATACTGCAGGTTTGTTAGAAGAATGGATGTCAAAGGTTCAATGGCTTAAAGTAGTCAGCATTTTTAATGTTCCGCAAGGAATTAACAGTAAAAAATATGCACTTACACAAGCGATAGAAAAAGCAGCAGGAGAAATCTTAATACTTACTGATGCTGATTGCTTACCTTTTACCAATCATTGGATTAATACTATATCCTCTACATATACTGATGATATAGAAATTGTAATAGGATATTCAAACTATGAAACCGATACTTCTTTGCTTAATTATTGTATAAGATGGGAAACTTTTTTTACAGCTGTACAGTATTTTTCATTAGCTTATATAGGCTTACCGTATATGGGTGTAGGAAGAAATCTTTCATATCGGAAAAATCTTTTTATTAAAAATAAAGGCTTTAATAAGATAGCAAGTATTACAGGAGGAGAT
>JBCDJE010000100.1:0-10110 GCA_038748185.1 Bacteroidota bacterium | reverse complement strand
GCAAATTGTCTTTTACTTTCCAAAAACTTGTGAAGTTCTCTGGCATCGACTAAGTTTCCTTGATATATTTTGATTAATTCCATATGGTTAGCTTTTTTTTACTGTAAAGTTTAGCTGTTATTATATATACTAAATTAAGCGATACAATTAGAAATATTGCATATTTTGCTAGTAGTTTAAACTATCCAAAAGCTTCTTTGATTACTGTCTTCATCTTCAGGTTTTTGAACAGGTTCGGGTGCATATTTTCGCGCTTTTTCTTTGTATTCTTCCTCATTTGGTTGCTCTCTATGATTGGATAATTGAGTGCCTTCTTCAAAGAAATGCTTCCATCCTCTGCCCATAGATCGACCTTTTTGGTTGTGCTTGTCAAAAGCAAATCCAGTACGGGACAACAGAAATGTTGAGGTTCTTTCATTATAATTCTTCGGATACCATATTCCTACTCCCCTCAACCACTAGCGTTTTTTATTTTTTTATTGCAACTTTATGTACTGTAATAGAGTAATGATAAATGTAGCATTAACAACTATTAATACTTTAAGAAGATATGTATAGACTGAAAACTACTATTTCTTTTTTATTGATCATTAGTTTACTCTTTACTACCAATGCTTGTTACGTATCTCAGTCAACTTCTAATCCTGAAATCATATCGGAAAGTGGGAAACTTGTAAGAAAACAATACAACGTTAGTTTAAGCGAGCGACCTACTAAAGAAACTAAAACATTTAATGCCAGAGTAAGCTATCGGCCAGAGTATAAGTACGAAACCAAGGTAAAAAGAGAAAAATCGTATAAAGTGCCCAGTGGTGGTGGAATTTTTAAAGGTTTTGTCCTACCGGTTGGCTTAGGATATTACGCATTTACCAATACACCTAATAATAATATTTTTAAAGGAGATGCGTCTGTTTGGTCTTGGATAGGATTGGGTGTAGCTACTGCCTGGCTTTTGAGTTCTTTTGGATCGGGAAGATTTTCAAAGATCAAATACAAATATGAGTATGAGAAAGGCCCTATTAAGTATGAAATGGGCGATTCTACTTTACTTTCTAATGCCGAAGTAGATGTATTGGCAAACGAAGTTACTCGTGATTACTTCACGAATGGCTATGGAGAGTTGAACGTAAATCTCGGTGATTTTGACTTGCCAAAATTACAATATCACAGAGACATCAGCTTCGCTTTTTCGCATGAAAGCCTACCGCTTGGCGACTTGCAAGTCAATTCAAAAGATTTTATGAAAACTTTTGCCAGAGTAAGTGTGCCGGTAACCACGCTCAAAGAAAAAGATTTTAGTTCAGCTTTTACAAATGGTAAAGCACTTTACGGAATGGAAAGTGAAGTAAAAAAAGAGAATATGAGTGCTACTTGGAGTTACCTTTCTTTTGGGAAAAAAGATGGATGGATTCCTAATACCGATTTAGAGAATTTTTATGCTCTAGATTATAAATTAACTACTCCTGAAATTAGTGCTAGTGTCTCAAAGTATGTAGAGAAGATGATTGGTCCTTGGCAGGAAAAAGGGCGCTATGAAAAGTTAAACGATTATCGAGCAAGGGTAAATACCATTACTCGGAATAAGAAAATAAATGAGTTAACAACAGAAGCACTCAACCTCATAGCATCAACTTATGTAGCTATTGATAAAACATATGCGCGTTTAGATTACGATACTGAAAGCGAACTGTTTAGAATACAATTTACCGATTTAAATGCTATTTACGTTCCGGTACCAATAGCCGAAGCTGCTAATTTTGAAGAAAATTTCCAAAATTCGTATTTCAGTAATGTGAATTATGCATTTGATGGAGAAAATTTTGCAATCAGTTACTTAGCTATTAACCATGAGAGCTATCCGCAAAGTTATGTGTATAATAGTGAAAAACCTGTAATTTTTAATGCGACCCAAATAGCTTATAATTTTTCACCAATTACGCTCAATCTTCAACAGTTTGATTATAGTGTAGCAGCCGAGGAGACTGAAAGTATTATTGATGTTAGCCTTTCTGATGTAGATAATGAAATCCCTGAAACGGGCAATATCAACTCAGATGGTATTGCGGTTGTAATAGGTAATAAAGACTATATTAATCGAGATGTCCCGAGTGTTGACTACGCTTTCTCTGATGCCCAATCGATAAAAAAATACCTGATTAAAGCTTTTGGGTTTAAAGAAGAAAATATTCTCTATTATGAAAATGCCACGCAGGGTAACTTTAATAGCCTTTTTGGTACAGAAAGTAATTATAAAGGCAGGCTTTACGATTTGATTATTCCTAATAAATCTGATGTTTTTGTTTTCTACAGTGGACATGGTGCTCCCGATTTGGAAAGTAAAAAAGGTTTTTTTATGCCTGTTGATTGTGATCCTGCTGCGGTAGCACTCAATGGTTATTCTACAGAGGTGTTTTACAGAAATTTATCAAAATTACCTTACAAAAGTCTTACAGTAGTGTTAGATGCTTGTTTTAGCGGAGCTTCTGAAGGAGGAATGCTGATTAGAAATGCTTCTCCTATTTTTATAGATGCTGAAAAATCAGTGCTAAACGATGAAAGAAGTGTAGTGTTCTCTTCTTCTGAAGGAGATCAGATTTCTTCATGGTATCCTGAAAAGTATCATTCGTTGTTTACTTATTTCTTTTTAAAAGGTTTGCAAGGAGATGCTGATGAAAATGCTGATGGAGCTATTACAGTAAAAGAAATGGGAAGTTTTTTGAAAGGGAATGTGAGTCCTGTAAGTAGAAGATTACACCGAAGAGACCAAAATCCACAGATTAATGGAGAGGCAGATAAGGTAATTCTTAATCTGAGATAAATTCACCTTCTAGTAAAAGTAGAGAAAGATAGGAATATTCCCTGTACTTATCTAGTATTCCATTCAAATGATTATATGGCTGCTTAGCAATTTTGTTATTGTATTTTCCCTCGTAAAAGCAGAAATTAATAATTGATTAAAAAAGGAACGCATGCTTAAAAACTATTTCCTTATTGCATTTAGAAACCTCCTTAGGGTTAAAACTTTTTCAGCGATTAATTTACTAGGGCTTGCAGCAGGTCTGGCTTGTTGCCTGCTTATATTGCAGTATGTAAATTATGAATTGGGTTACGATCTTTTTCATGAAAAAGTAGATAGAATTTATCGGGTTCGTTACGATAATTGGCAAAATGGAAGAAAAACGTTTGAATGTGCAGCTGCTGTTCCTGCCGTTGGCCCTGCGCTAAAAGATAATTTTCCTGAAGTACTTGAGTTTGTACGCCTCTTTCCCATTGGTGGAGTAGTTTCAAGAGATGTTGAAGGCAGTCTCATCTCATTTAAAGAAGAAAAAATGCAAGTGGCTAATGCTTCAGTCTTTGAAATATTTACGTTTCCACTCATAGAAGGAAATGAAAAAACTGCTCTTGAAGGAGCAGAAAAGGTAGTGATCAGTCAGCGAGCTGCCAAAAAATACTTTAAGGACGAAGACCCAATGGGGAAAACCTTAAAATTTATGGGGAGGTGGGATTTAGAAATTACAGGTATTATGAAGGATGTACCTGCCAATTCCCATATCAAGTTTGATTTCCTCATCTCTTTTGCGACCATCACTAATCTCTGGGGAGAAGATACAGAAAACTCTTGGGGTTGGTACGACTACAACACCTATGTACTTTTGGCAGAAGGAACTGATGTAAACGCATTTCAACAGAAATGGGATAAGTGGTTAGAAGAGAAGAGAGGAGAGGGATGGCGAAAAAGTAATTCGAAACAAGCATTCATTCTCGAACCTATCGATGAGATACATTTGTATGCTAATCTTTTGCAAGAATCAGAACCCGATGAGCAAGGAGATGGTGATATTGTCTATTTTCTTTCCCTTATTGCGGTATTCATTTTAGTAATTGCCTGGGTAAACTATGTTAATTTATCTACGGCTCGGGCAGTTGATCGAGCAAATGAAGTAGGTGTGAGAAAGGCATTAGGAGCGAAAAAGGCGCAATTAGTCAGGCAGTTTATGCTGGAATCTATTATACTAAATGCTATTGCCTCAATTATTGCACTAGCTATTGTAATTGTTTGTATTCCGTATTTCAGTGAGCTTACAGGCAGGGAGTTAACCCTTTCGGTTCTAGGAGAAGCATGGTTCTGGAGCGTATTTTTCCTCTTATTTATGATTGGTAGTATTTTATCAGGTATATATCCTGCTTTGGTACTTTCCGCGTTTCAACCGGTAGTCGTATTGAAAGGAAAGTTGAGATCCTCTTCTAGTGGTATTTTACTTAGAAAAGGATTGGTAGTTTTCCAGTTTGCTGCCTCAGTATTGTTAATAGCAGGTACGGTGATTGTCTATCAGCAAATTCGCCACATGTTAAAACAAGACTTAGGTTTTAATATAGAACAAACACTGGTTTTACAAGGACCGGGAATCACAGATGATTCAACATACTCAGAAACTTTTGAGACCTTTAAAAATGAATTGCTGAGCGAAGCATCGATTAGTAAAATTACTACTTCAACCAATGTGCCAGGGGATGAAATTTACTGGACAAGAGGCATCAAACGTATGCAAGGTGGACCAGAGTCTTTTACTACAATTTATAATGTAGGTATGGATTACGATTACGTAAACACCTACGAAATAGATATAAAAGCCGGAAGAAATTTTTCAAGGGATTTTACCTCTGATAATAAGGCAGTTATAATCAACGAATCTACCTGCAAGATTTTACAATATGAGACGCCGAAAGAGGCATTGAATGAAGAGGTAATACTTGGTGGCGATACCATGAAAGTAGTAGGGGTATTAGATGACTATCATCAGATGTCACTTAAAAACGTTCACCAACCTATGGTATTCAGGTTAATTCCGGCAAGTAATTCATTTTACTCTATTAAGTTACAAACTGC
This sequence comes from Bacteroidota bacterium, assembly GCA_038748185.1. GTDB lineage: Bacteria > Bacteroidota > Bacteroidia > Cytophagales > Flammeovirgaceae > Chondrinema. The sequence continues at coordinate 5,222 of JBCDJE010000100.1, read as the reverse complement.
AGGTATATCAGCTTCCTTAGGTAGGATTCAAGAAAAATGGAATACTTTCTTTCCAGGTAATCCCTTCGAATATTTCTTCTTAGATACTTTTTTTAATAGACAATACCAATCGGAAGAGCGATTTGGGACAGTGTTTACTTTTTTTTCAGGATTAGCCATTTTTATTGCCGGATTGGGGCTTTTCGGACTTTCCTCTTTTACAGCAAGGCAGCGGACTAAAGAAATTGGCGTGCGAAAAGTATTGGGGTCTACAGTGAGCAATATTTTCCTATTGCTGTCAAGCGATTTCATGAAATTAGTGCTTCTCGCCAACATTATTGCCTGGCCATTGTGTTGGTTTATGATGGAAGAATGGTTAAGTGCTTTTCCATACAGGGTTGCCATTTCATGGTGGATTTTCCCTGCTGCCGGGTTACTGGTATTATTAATTTCTGTAGCTACAGTAAGCTATCAAACCATAAGGGCTGCTACAGCGAACCCTGTAGATGCACTAAAATATGAGTAACTCAACTTTTTTATAAGACTTTACAAATGGGGCGTAAGCCCTTTTTTTGTGGAATAGCGTTTAAAAAGCTATCTTAAGAGGCATTTTAAAGGGTTTTTTTAGTTCTTATTTATAGAAATAAAGCAGTAAACACACAATTGATTTTATCATATGATGAATTTTTTACCATGTATCAATTGAGGTTTCTAATAGTATTCCTTTCTCTTTTTGCTTGTGCCGAAAAAGAAAGTGAGGTAATTGTTGAAGCACAATTAGGGAGAGTCTTATTTGATGCCAAAACAGATCAAGTGTTAATAGAAGGTGATATTTCTTCAGTGAGCCTATTTACTTTGGAAGGTTCAAAAGTTTCTTTAGATGGGGTGGAAATAAGAAGGTTCGGACATGCTATCTTTGAAAATACCACAGCTAATACTGAAATTGATTTAACTATTGCTGAAAGATCTAGCGAAAGACACTCAGGAAGCACAACTAATTTTTTAAGTAGGTTTGGAGGATTAAATTCCCAAACTACCTATTATGCCATAACGTATGCTGAAGCAGAAGGTATAAATGATGTAATCATCAGTAAAGAAAAAGAATTTACTTTAGATGAACTGGACACAGTCAATGCTTGGGATACACAACCAATAACATTTACAGGGGAAAATAGATTGGCTCCGGTAAGTTTTGGTGTAGGCGAAATCGCTTACGTTGGAACTGGTTTTAGTACAGGCCAATTTGGAGGAAAAATTAATTACAAAGATTTTTGGGGTTATAATACGGAAACAGGTACTTGGAGTGAGTTAAATAGAGTAGATGATAATTTCGAAGGGAGATTTAATGCTATAGCTTTTGTAGTAGAGAATGATGCTTATATAGGCTTAGGTACTAATTCAATAGGGACTACTACAAGCCCTGAAAATACAAACTCATTTAACGATCTTTGGAAATTTACACCTTCTACCAATCAGTGGCAACAAATAACTATGGATTATCCTGGCACGGGTACAAGTAGGGCCATAGTAGTGGTAGTTGGTGACAAAGCCTACGTAGGTTTGGGTTCAGCAGTAGCGAATAATGGTTCTAGCACACTAGTGAATGAATTCTATGAATACAATACTTCAACCGGTATTTGGACTGCAAAAGCTGATTTTATAGGAGATCTTCGTTTTGGCGCATCAGCTTTTGCTATTGGCAATAAAGTGTATTATGGGTTAGGAGGGAGGAGAATTGAAGGCCCATCCATAGGAGATGGTATTAATTATTTAAGGGATTTTTATGAATACAATACAGATAATAATACGTGGAGACAATTGAATGATTTACCGATTGCTTTCAGAAGAGCAGAAGCCGGAGGATTTAGTTATAATGGGAAAGGATACTTAGTAGCAGGAAGGAGAAGCCTATTAGAAATAGCTGTCTTTAAAGATTTCTTAGAGTACGATCCTAATACCGATTCATGGGGACAACTTTCCGATTACCCTGGCACGGCAAGGTACTCACCTTGTATTGCCAAACTTTCTGATAAAGTTTTGGTAGGTTTAGGTAATACCGGTTTTGGTGGGAACAGACAAGATTTTTATACCTATATTCCATATATACCTAATGAGTAGATAGCGATTAATATGCTAAAATTTAAAAAAGCATCATTGCGATTTTCATGAAGTGAAACGAAATGTAAAGACGTAATCTGTAAATTACTACGAACAGTGTTTTTTGACTAACATCCATATATATAAACTTATTATCTATACTTATTTTATTCATAGATGCACCACATTAAAATACTGTTTTCACTTGCTATTTTTTTTATCACTACACAAGTTTCCGCTCAAACTATTTTAAGTGAAAGAGATAAAGAAATTATTAGATACGATGCTACTTCATTTATAAAAGAATTTGAGTTGCTACTCAACACTATAGCCAGCCCAAAATTGAGTCGCTTATAGTTGGATGAAGTCATTAATAATAGCTATACAAAATCTGCGAACCAAATTTTTAAAGATAGCAAAGTAATTATTGAAGACGATATTGACCCTAACAACCTTTATCGCAATAAGATAAAGGATGTATTTGTTGAAAGGTACTTAAAAGATTTAGACATATTCTATGCTAAGAACCAAACCGCTACTATCAATTTTTTTGATGCAGAAGCTTCTGCTGTGCAAGTAAAAGAGTATATATATGTAGAAGTGTATTTTAAAAGCCTTTTTACCGGATTACACAACATAAGTAGCAAAGAATATAAAACGGCTGAGCGAGTAGCTACCATTATAGCCTCAAAAAATAGCGATAAATGGGAAATGGAAATAGCCAGTGTGGTTTTCTATAACCCCAAGCAACACACGTTTATGAAAGAACCCGAAGTGCTGGTAGGTGAAACGGAAACGCCCTCTTCAGATACGATGGTTGTTGCTACACTAGTAACTACCGACTACCTGAATGAAGAAAAAGAAAGTTTTCAACCTGTTTGGCAAATAGCGCCTTTTGTAAGTTATGGCACAAATACTAATCTTGGACTGGGTGTGAAAGCGAGTTGGCATTTTTTAGAAAACCTGGGTGCACAGGCGGGATTCAATTACTTCCCTTCTAATAAAACCCTGTTTGATAAAGATACAGTAGATCAAACCGGCTATGAGTTAGCACTAAACGTAATGTATTATTTCAACCCACAATCAAAGCTCCAAATTTATACATTGGGGGGCGTAAATTATATGTTCGTAGAAGCTACTGTGGAGCTAGACAATCTAAGTTTACTCTCACAAGTTTTTTTTGGTTTAAATGTGGGTTTGGGCATAGATTTCAATATCACCAAAAGGTTGATTCCATTTATAGAAACCAAATACCTTATCAATGAACAAATACTGGTAGGCGCAGGGGTAAGAATTTCACTAAACTAATTTTAGATAGTTTTATCAAATATATTCGTTACCCAACCTACAATTATTGAAGAAATGTAATTTTGTTTGTTTTAAAAAAAAATTGAGTCACATCTATTTAAAATAGATTAGATTTAGATAAAATACAGGTATGTACAATGTACTTATCTAGTTTTATAGACTACTTGCACCCCTATCATAATCACACTGAATTTATCGGACATTAATACGGTTTGTGGACATCACTGCTTATTTTTGGGCAAGCAGTATATAAAACACTATATTGTTAGGCATTATTTATAATAACAATGAGAAAGATTTAACCCTAAACAGAAGTGAGCTAATACAAATGTGGTGGGATTAAAAAACACTACATAACACAAAGTAAACTCAAGCATTGAATGACGCATACTCAGCCTGTGTTTAGTAATAGCGTTATCAACAAGCTAAAGGAAGCAACTATATAAGTGATGAAATAAGTAGTTGTAATAATTTTATAACTGAATGATAAATGCGGGCTGATAATAAAGATAATAAAATTATAACAGGTAAAATAAATCAGGTATTTTTTTCTTACGCAATACCTGTAGTATTAGGATTAGTTGCGGCATCTTCGGCAGGAATTATTGACGGCATGTTTATCGGTAACTATATCGGTAAAAATGCCCTTGCTGCAGTAACATTAAGTGCTCCTGTTTTTCCTGTTTTATTCGGAATAGCCATACTTTTCTCTGCAGGAGGCGAGGTGTTTTGCGGTAAATTTATAGGGGCAAGAAATTACAGGAAAGCCTCAGAGGTTTTTACTAAAGTAACGACAATAATTTTTATAATTAGTGTTTTAGTCTCAATATTAGGTCTGGCTTTTATTCACTCAATTGCCAATATACTTGGAGCAGAAGAAGACACACATAGTATGGTAGTTAATTATTTAAGAATAATACTGGGAAGTGCCCCGCTCATCACTACATTCTCATTGTCCTTTTTCGTTCGAGTTGATGGTAAACCCGGTCTTAGTTCTGCCTCATTAGTCTTAACGGCTATGCTAAACATAATCCTGGACTATATTTTTATTGTCCGCTTAAATTGGGGAATAGAGGGGGCTGCTTGGGGTACTGCATTGTCATATACAATAATGCCCGTTTTACTGCTGCCACATTTTTTACTGAAACGAGGAGAAATAAGATTTATAAAATTCACAAAATCGTTAAAAATAATTGGAGAAGTAGCTTATAATGGTTCATCGGAATTTCTTAGCGAGGTTTCGGGAGGTATTCTATTTTTTATGATTAACATTACAATGATGAAATTTTATGGCACACAAGGAGTTGCTGCTTATGCCATAGTAGGGTATTTATTACTTTTCACATCAGTGATTTGTTACGGTATTTCAGATTCGATAAAGTCAATCGTGAGTGTTAATTTTGGGGCAAAAAAACTTAAGCGTATAAATCAATTTCTACGAACTGCAATCATAACAGCAGTTTTTTTGGGTGCAGTATTATTAGTTTTAACACAAATAAGTTCCACTGCATATGTTAGCCTTTTCTTTAAAGAAAACGCAGACCCAACAGTTAATTCTTTGGCAAATGAATTTATATTATCTATATCTCCTATGCTACTTATATTGGGAACGAACATAATACTGACGGGATATTTTACAGCCATCCATAAGCCTAAATCATCATTAATAATATCCATTTCGAGGACATTGATATTACCTATTTTATTTATCTATTTTTTTACAAACCTTATTGGAGGAAGCGGCATAATAACTGCATTGATCATGTCGGAAATATTAACATTAATATTATCCATACTATTGATTATCACAAACAAGAAGCAAGTGGAACCCAGGAAGG
>JBCDJE010000099.1:0-10118 GCA_038748185.1 Bacteroidota bacterium | reverse complement strand
TTCCTAAAGAAATCCTAAAAGAAAAAGGGTTATTGAAAAATTATCTCTAGTCATCAAAACTAGCTTCCTCTTGTTCGTGAGTGCCTCACTATGCCCAAGCTATAGATGAGGAGGTAAGATTAAAAAAATGAAGCCCTTCAATTATTGATGGGGCTTCTTTATGTATGAGCCAGTCTGGTCTTAAAGTCCTTGATGGGCTTGTCTATGAAATAATAGCTATAAATCAAGTATACAAATAGTAGTTCAATCATCTCGTCGACTATGAAATACCTATACCTGATAATTATATCTACTTTAACCCAGCAACCGTTTCCTTTAAAAATTCGGCAAAATCTTTTGAGAACTCTTTTCTTTTTAAAGCAAATTCTACAGTAGTTTTAAGAAAATCCAGTTTATTTCCAATGTCGTACCTTTTGCCTTCAATGGTATCGGCAATTACTTTTTCTCTTTTAGATAGAATTTGTATAGCATCGGTGAGTTGTACTTCGTTGTTTTTTCCTCTGGGAGTTTGTTCCAGTGCCGTAAAAATTTCAGGAGTAAGTATATAGCGCCCAGCAATGGCTAAATCAGAAGGAGCTGTCGCAGGATCAGGCTTTTCTACAAACTCGGTAATTTCCATAATCTTATCACTTATACGATTTCCCCCAATAATACCATAGCGAGAAACTTTATCTTTTGGCACTTTTTCTACAGCAAGAATGCTGGCATTAAACTGCTCAAAAGCATCAATCAATTGTTGGGTTACAGGTATCACCGAGTCAACAACGGTATCGCCAAGAAGTACCGCGAATGGTTCATTACCCGTATGGTATCTGGCACAGTAAATGGCGTCACCCAACCCGTTTATCTCTTTCTGTCTTATGAAATGAATATTAGCCATATCGGCAATATGGCGCATTTCGTTATAAAGCGTTTCTTTTTCACTTTCTTCAAGACGGGCTTCTAGCTCTGGGTTACGGTCAAAATGGTCTTCAATAGCTCTTTTGCCTTTACCAGAAATTATTAAAATATCTTCTATACCTGAATCTACCGCCTCTTGTACTACATACTGTATGGTTGGTGTATCAATAATTGGAAGCATTTCTTTCGGTTGCGCTTTGGTAGCGGGTAAAAACCGGGTTCCATAACCTGCTGCAGGTATTACTGCTTTTTTTACTATCATTGGTAAATTAATTTCATCTGTTTAAAATTTTTTGATTTCTGGATATTCAAAAAATTTGAATACATTCAGGAACTCTCATAAATTTTAATCATTCCCTTTTTGTGAATTTGAAATGATGAAAGTTTATTTTCGTTTCATCTGTTTATAATTGTTTTTAGTAGTCAGATGGAACTTACCATTCCCAAATAATCATTTTCGTGTACGAGTTAATCATTATTTGCTCATGGACGTTTCATCTGTTTAAAAATTTCATACTAAATAATATAAGGTTTAATTACCCGAGCATTTTGTTTTTTCATAGCGATTACTAATCGGGTAAGTGCTTCATCATTCGGATATACACCTATAATAGACCCTCCTGAACCTGTAAATTTAGCAGAAGCTCCACAATCTCTAGCTGCTGCCACTAATGCCTTATTGCTATCATTTACATGCATAATTTTGCAACGTAGATCAAAATTTAGATTTATGAGCTCATTAAGTGTAGCTGTATCACTGTTTTCTATAGCTTTTTTACCTTTATCGGCAAGGGAGGCCATTTGTTGTAATGTACTAATCACCTCTTTATCTCCTTTTTCATATCTCACCCTAATATTATTGAGTACAGCCCCCGATACTTTGCCTAAATCGACTTTATAAGCAATGTAAAATTTGGGTAATTTTGCCGGATCGAGCTGTTCATATTTTCCATATTGGTGTTTTTCAAAATATTTTTTATCAAAATCCATGTGTACACATCCTTCAAATGCTTGTATTACCCTATCTTGCAACCCTGCGCTAATGCCTAGTTCATCAGATTCAGCAGATAGTACTAAATTCGCTAGTTTTTCAGGAGGAATTTTCACACTATAAAACTCCATTAATGTCCGCACAGTAGCAGTAACTATAGCACTTGAACCTGCTAAACCTACCTGTCGTGGAATAGAAGATCGGTATCGAATGGTAAAATTTTTTGACGCCAACCTGATTTGCGCTTGTTCGGTATATTCTGTAAATTTTTTGATAGCCGCTTTAATTAAGCGAGAACCTCCATAGTAGCCTGTTAAAGAAACCGATTCTACTAAGTGGTGAATGTTTCTATATTCGTTGATGTCTTGTTCTTGAGGTTCTATTTTCAGCTCAGGCGATTCATAGAGAGAAACGTGGGCACCGAAATTTCTAACTATAATAGAGATCGTTTTTCCAAAATATCCATCTGATGGGTTACCTAATAAGCCTGCCCTTGCATAAGCCCTTTTTTCTATTATCATTGCTTCTAGCTGTGATTTTTTGGTGAATTTAGTACATTATCTATTAAAATATAAGAAATTTATTATGATGGGATGCTCTGACTTCTGACCTAACTAGGTGGTAATTCTTTCAATAAAGAAGGTAGAAAATCTGGTAGTTAAAAAAATAGTGATCCAATTTATGATGAGAGCAAAACTACAACGGAATTAAGTAAAATAGAGGTATTAGCTTACCGCCTCTTCTAATAATTTTATTTTTCCCTTTTTTGCATCTATCTCTACATTTATGCCCATTGGTAAAGTGTATTGCTCGTCTAAATGTCCCGACATAATACCAAAGAAAGCGGGGATGCCTAAAGGAGCTAAATGGAATTTTAAAATTTCTGATAAAGTGAAATTATCTTTTCTATCAGTTTCTTTCTCACAGGCAGCACAAGTAGCAAATACTACTCCGGCAAGCTTATCTAATATTCCGGCTAGTTTCAAATGGGTTAAATAACGGTCTATGCGATAAACAGCTTCGCCAACATCTTCGAGCAAAAGTATCTTACCTTCAAAATCAGGCAGGTATTCTGAACCTACCATTCCACAAAGTACGGTAAGGTTTCCGCCAATCATAATACCGTTAGCTTTGCCTTCAGTAATGGTAAAGCGATCAGTGTCAGGATCAGTTTTCTTTGATATATTTTTAGTACTTTTTTTATTTCCTTTTAGCGAGTAGGATTGTTCTTTAATAATTACTTTTTTAAAGTGTTTGTAAGAAAACTTATTCCAGTCGGAAGTGCCTACCGGTCCATGGAAAGTAACCAGTCCTGTTTTTTGATAGATTCCTAAAAGCAGTGAAGTAATATCACTATAACCGATAAATATTTTAGGATTCGATGTAATGCTTTCATAGTTTAATATGGGTAAGATGCGAGCTCCACCCCAACCACCTCTGGCAGCTACAATGGCATTGACTTCTTTATCGGCAAACATGGTATTGAGATCTGAAGCTCGCTCTGCGTCTGTTCCTGAAAAATAGCCGTGCTTCCCAAAAACATATTCCCCCATCTTTATCTGATAACCTTCTTCTTTGAGCATAGCCGCAAAATCTTTAATTACCTGCGGATCCGGCAAGGCAAAACCAGGTGCTACAATACCTATCGTATCCCCTTTTTTTAATGGAGCGGGTTTAAGCGATGTTGCCTTCTTAGCATTAAATGCTTGTAAGGATGTGCTTACGGGTAATAAAGTGGTAGCTATACCCAATTGCTTTAAAAAAAATCTTCTGGATTTCCCTTTGAATTTCATTTCTCGTTGTTTGTTAAAATCTAAAGCTAGGATAATCTTTTTCCTTCAAAAAGTGAAAGCCTGACAGAAAGAATCATTTAATTGAATGCGTTATGCTTTCACTTGAACACTTTTTAAATTTACCTATTAGTGCTAAAAAAGAAAAAACATACATTTTAGAAAAGTATGTTTTTTATCTTGCGACTTGAAGGTAGGGCATCCAGCTCTCCTCCCTCAACCCGGAGAAGTCTCGTAAAAACATAATAAATGAGGGTTTAAAAGGCTTATAAGGCAAGAACATATCAATTTCTTCCGGCAAGAAATCTCCTTTGCGCGAATTACATGTTTTGCAAGCCGTTACTAAATTGTTCCAACTAGTGCTTCCACCCCTTGAGCGTGGTAGAACATGGTCAATGGTTAAGTTATCTTTAGAAGAACAATACACACATTTGCCACCATCGCGCTTAAATATATTTTGTCTCGTCATAATTACACCCTTGTACGGAATGTTTACATAGTTGTGTAATTTAATGATAGAAGGCATCTCATAAGAGCGTGATACTGTTCTGAGATAAGCATTTTCAGATTTTTTTATGATTTCTGCTTTATTGAGATAAACCAATAGAAATGCTTTGTACACACTACAAACTGAAAAAGCGCGGTAGTCAGCATTAAGTATCAGTACTTTTCTAGATTGCATCCCCATATGCTATTGTAATTTTAGAAAAAATAAAATGCGAAAGATCGTGAATAGCTATAAATATAAATACCATTTTTTAATTTGTAACAGTTGCGTTTATAAATATAGACTGCTTACCAAAAAATGTAGAATGCTGTTAAATGGAAAAAGTAAAATATTTAACATTGGAGCAATAACTAATACAGACCGATAGTTACGCCTGCATTAATACTTAAACCATTGATAAAGAAACTTTCTTCAATCTCCTTATAACTGCCTTGTGAACCGGCATACCTTAGTAGGATAGAAAAGGCTAGTTTTTTAGACCAGTAATTTGATATACCAACCGCTAAACCGTAGCGATACCCTTCGAACTTTACAATATTTTCTGAGCCGTTGGTTACAAACTTTTCGCTGCCATTTCCATATCCTCCCGAAATTTCTGCTGTAAAACCCGAGGGAGAATAGTATTGAAGATAAAGGTTATAGCTCTTCAATAAGAAACGGTATTCATTCTGGAAGTTAAACGTCGCAACAGAGCCAAAATAATCAAAATCTACTCCTGTTACTACTCCGTTTGTTATAAAGTAACCAACTTTTGGCGACACATTAAAATCTACTATAGCCGTAGCACTTTCAAAATTGATATTCTGATTTCTCACCCCTAAGCCTATGCCAAAATCTAATCCGGTGATTACATTGCCTTGGCGACTAAAATGAAGATAATTTCGCTGTTCTTCATCAAAAAGATAAGTACTATCTTGTTGACTTAAGGCAGATGTACTAAGAAGTAGTAAAAAGAAAAAAAACAAGAAAAAATCCAGTGAAATAACTTTTCTTGTTAAGTAATTTTGGTGCATGGTAAAAACTTTCAGCCACATTGTATCTTATATTTCCCAAGCTGAAGTTTTGATACCATCAACCACTTGGAAAGAAGGTGTTTTTGTTAATAATATTACGATAATTCAAAGCTAACCGTTGCTTCATTAGAATAGTAGAATATGCTTAAAATTCTTTTCATTACCCATTATACAGCGCTTTATGGCGCTAATCGATCATTAATAGCTTTGGCAGAACAGTTACAAGAAAGAAATTATGTAGTTACAGTGCTTACACCAGAGAAAGGAGATGTAACCAAGGTGCTTTCAGGTTTAGGTATATCTTGCATAACAACCCGCTTTTATGACGAATACTATTACATGCGCGGCTTTTCAAGGCTATTGGGGTTTAAAAGGCATATACTCAATAAATATTTTTTCTCTTCGATAAGTAAGTTGGTGCAATCCCTTCAGCCTGATATCATTCATTCCAATTCTGCTGCATTGCATATAGGTGCTCAACTAGCATATCAATTAAATATACCTCATATTTGGCATATTAGAGAATTTGGTGAGACAGATTATCGAGCTCTACATAATTTAGGTAAAGCAAATCATTTCAAATGGCTCAATAGAGCAGCGGCTCTGATAGCTATTTCAAAGGCTTTAAAAAATGAAGTTTTACAAGCAGCAAAAGCACCAGTTCAAGTGATTTATAATGGTGTGATGAAACAAAAGGAAATGGTAAAAATAAAATCAAAGCAACTTTTAAAGAATAAAATAGTATTTTCTTTGGTGGGTTCTTTTCGCCCTGAAAAAGGCCATGAGGAAGCTTTGGAGGCATTTATCGAGTTAGCAGCCGAATTACCTCAAGCTGAGCTTTTTTTACCAGGCAACCACAAAGTGGCTTATGGGGCTTTTCTAAAAACAAAGGTCAGAGAAGCAGGTATAGCTGACCGTGTAAAATTTCCGGGCTTTATAAAAGATCTCAATGAGATTTACAGTAAAATCGATGTACTATTAATGTGTTCAAGATATGAAGCGATGGGCAGGGTTACGGCTGAGGCTTTTGCCTACCACATTCCGGTAATTGCGTATAATGGAGGGGCTAGTGCTGAACTAGTTGAACATGGTAAAACCGGATTCTTATACCAAAATGTTGAAGAATTAAAAAATGCTATGCTTGAGTTAGGGAGAAATACCCGGCTGAGGCAAGAAATGGGAGACAAAGCCCATAAAAATGCTATGCAACTATTTACCAATGAGCAATATGCCGATCAGGTGGAAAATGTCTACCGACTGTTATTTGCTCCGGTTAAATGATTTTTCCATTTCATAAGTTTGAGAAAGAAACTTTCTGCTATGAGGCTTCTCAACAATACAAGTATCTTTTGTTTTGCTATTAGTTTTTTATGAAAAAGTTGGGTTGTCCATCTTCTATTGTGTGCAAGTACGATCGCTTGGTTTTCTTTATAAGCAGTAATAATTTTTGTTTCAGATTGTCCTCCTGCAAGATAAGCAGCAATGTTTAGCGCTGTATATTTAAATTTGTATCCCAAACGATGGCAGTTGTATACAAAGTGAAAATCTGCAGCGATTTTAAATCGTAAATCGAAAGGATACCGCAGTAAAATTTCCTTTTTAGTGAAGAGTGTTTGATGTGAGAAAACCATGTGTTTCCATAGTTGCGAAAGACTCAGTGCAGTTTTCTTTTTTACGAAAGTGGGATAATGTACTTCATGGTCTCCATAGATTAGATCTGCTTCAAGATTTTCTTTCTCGTTGAAAATTTTTGTAATGATGCCTCTATCCAAAAACCAATCACCTGCATTCATGAAGTTAATATATTCCCCTTTTGCTAAGAGCACGCCTTTGTTCATCGCATCAAAAATACCTTTATCTTTTTCACTCACCCATTGGTCGATGAACTCAGCATTGCTTTGAATAACTTCTTGACTGCCATCAGTTGAGCCACCGTCAATCACAATGTATTCAAGTTTGGGATAGTTCTGCTGTTTTACATTTTCAATGGTTTTTTTTAGGTTGGCAGCATCATTATAAGCTATGGTTATTACCGTAACGAGTGGTATATGCATTGCATCTGACATCTATTACCTATTTGATACAGTAAAGAATGATGTATCACACATTCTGTAAAAATTTAAATAACATGAACCAAAGAGATTGTATTTTGCTCAAACTCGGAAGCAGAAAGGTAATTTATTTGAAAGCTTTGGCTGAATTTATTTTTGATAAATGATAAAAAGTGGATTGTTTTGTAAAAAAAACACTATGAAAATAGCACTTGGAGCCGATCATGCCGGCTATGATTTAAAAGAAATCATCAAACCTGTAGTTGAATTGGCTGGGCATGAAGTGAAAGATTTTGGCACTTATTCGAGCGATTCTACTGATTATCCAGATTTTGCTCATCCTGTAGCCAGTGCAGTAGAGAAAGGTGAATATAAACTAGGTATTTTAATTTGTGGCACTGGAAATGGTGTTGCCATTACGGCTAATAAACATCAAGGAATTAGGGCGGGTTTATGCTGGAATAAAGAAGTAGCAGCTTTAGTAAAACAACACAATAATGCCAATATACTTTGCTTACCAGGTAGGTTTATCGAAGAGGAGGAAGCCAAAGCAGCTGTAACAGTTTTTCTCACGACCGATTTTGAAGGTGGCAGACATGCAAGGAGAATAGGTAAAATCCCTTGTTGATTTAAGTTGCTGTCGTTTTTTGCTTATAATGCGTTTATTTTCATCATTGAAAAATAACGCTAATAGCTTCTTTACGTTTCTTGTAAGGTATTTAACATCCATATTTTTTTAACTATGCAAAAATACAATGTATTGGTAACCGGTGGTGCAGGCTTTATAGGTGCTAACTTAACTGAAAAACTGCTTTCCTTACCTCAGGTGGCAAAAGTAAGGGTGCTTGATAACCTGGCTACAGGTAGTGAAGCAAATATAGCTCACCTATTGGCAAATCCGCAATTAGAGTTCGTAAAGGGTGATATCAGAGATTTTGATACTTGTAAAGCAGCTTGTGAAGGCATAGACTGTATTTCTCATCAGGCCGCGCTTGGTTCCGTTCCGCGTTCCATCAATGATCCTATTACAAGTAATGAGGTAAACATTACTGGTACATTACATATTTTTACGACTGCCAAAGAAGCAGGTATAAAAAGAATCGTTTATGCTGCATCTTCTTCAACATACGGCGATAGTAAATCCTTGCCAAAAGTAGAAGACATCATTGGTAAGCCCCTTTCTCCTTATGCAGTTACCAAGTATGTAAATGAGCTGTATGCCAATGTTTTTGCACAACTTTACAGCTTAGAACCTATTGGATTACGTTATTTCAATGTATTTGGTCCAAAGCAAAACCCTAAAGGACCTTATGCTGCTGTTATTCCATTATTTATGCAAGCTGCTATTCAAGGAAAAGCTCCTACTATAAATGGAGATGGTTTACAAAGCCGAGACTTTACTTATGTAGCGAATGCTGTATCTGCTAATATTCTTGCGCTTTTTACAGAAAACTCGGAGGCTGTAAGTCAAGTATATAACATTGCCTGTGGGCAGCAAACTACCCTCAATGCCTTATATGAAAAGATTTGTACATTAGCGCAACAAGATATTCCACCTCATTACGGTGCTACACGAGTAGGAGATGTGAAACACAGCTTGGCAGATATTTCAAAAGCTAAACGCTTGCTCGGATACAATGCACCAGTGGCTATTAATGAAGGATTACAACAAACATTTGATTGGTATAAGGAGCAACATTCTATATCTCAATAAATAATATTAAATTTGCAATTTTTAAACTCAGTCAATCTTTAACATGCAACTTCAATTTAAACAACTTTTATTTTTTGTTTTAATAATATCTTCATTTTCTCTTGCTCAAAATGCGAAAGCACAATTTAATCCCTACGATGATGGTCGTAAAATAGGAACTGTAGGCGTAGGTTTTTCAGGTTGGGGCATTCCAATTTTTGGCCGTTTAGAAGTGCCTATAGTTGATAATATCACAGTAGGAGGTGGATTATCTTTTCGTACATATTCAGAGAGTTTCGCTGGTAGCCGTTGGAGACATAACATTTTTGGTATAAATGCATTAGGTAATTACCACTTTAATGAGTTATTCGAGTTTACAGATGAATGGGATTTATATGCAGGCCTTACACTGGGTTACTATGCCTGGGGAACTTCCTTTGATGGGAATAATATCGATGGTGTAGATTATAGAGGAAATGGTAATGGTGGCTTAGGAATAGGCGCTCAAATTGGGGGTCGGTATTTCTTTCAAGATAATATAGCTGTAAATTTGGAATTAGGTGGTGGGAACGTGGTTGCAGGAGGTAATATTGGTGTATCCTTTTTGTTTTAAGTTCATTCTTTACAGTACCTAAACAAGCTGTAAAAAAAGTTATGGTACTGTAAACTTATTTGTTGAAATCAATCATTACACTTCGGTTTTGCAAACTTTAATCCCATTTTTTGTCTCAATTGAGAAATGGGAGAAAATTCTTTGCCTTTAGTATTGCTATATTGAAGTTATTGGATCATTCATTCATTTTAACTTAACTAGCAATTGGATTTAAATTTATAGGAATTCCAACCGGATCTTCTATCCGGGAGTAGTTTAATTTTACATTTCTCTTATTATTTTCTCTTTTTAGTGATGAAAAGATAGATTCTTTTTAAATGCTGTTTTTGCTTCTAAAATCATGATCTTTGTGTAAATTTGGTTTTACAAGAAAGCTTAAAGTAAGCTAGTTTAACTATTCTAGCAGATTTAGAAGATAAATTTATACGATTACATTGGCTAACAAAAAAAAGCAAGAAAAAAGCATTAAGGAAACCCCTTTAATGAAGCAATATAATGCAATTAAAGCCAAGCATCCGAGTGCTTTACTGTTATTTAGAGTAGGAGATTTTTATGAAAC